>CATPCK010000457.1 GCA_955652655.1 uncultured Ktedonobacteraceae bacterium
GCCTTACTCAATCCGCTGGTGATCTCTTTGTTGGCTCTGCTGCCTCATGCCACTATCGACACCATCACCCTCATCATGAGTGCCATTGGCCTCGTCACTACCCTCATTATGGGGTTCTTCCTGCTCCGCGGCTCTCGAGGCTGGGTGAAGCAATGGACGAGCGTGTTTTTTCTGCTCGTCGGTCTGGTCCTGTTTGGCTTTGAGCTCTTCTCTGCCATCCAATTAGACAGAGCGCCTGGAGAGAGTTCTACGCTCTATAATCTTGCCACCCTGCTTGTGCTCATCGATCTCTATGGGATTGCACGCGCCTGGGATCTGGTGGGGGTGCGCCAGTTCCATATTCGAGAGGTGTTGAGCCCTTTGCTTTTCAAAGGAGAGGAGGAAACCACCTCTGACAAGTCACCTGCTGAATCTCTCGAGGATGCTCCCAAGCCGAGAAACTAACTCTGGGTTATCGAAGCGCCACCTGATGTCGTCTCTCATGGTCACAACACTCTGTTCGCTCACGGGAACGCGTGTGGCGGCTTCGTAAAAGCTGGTGCGGATCATGGGCTCGACCAGCGCCGTGTGGATGCCGAACGGTTCGACCTCCTAAGCCAGGGCTTCAAAAAGCCCTCAATGCCCCCACTTGGTGGCATGGTAGAGCGAGAAGGCTGGGAACGCAATGTGTCTCCCCATGCTGGACAACTGCATGATCCGGCCACCACCTTGACGACGCAGGTAGGGGACGACAAGACGAGCCAGGTGGATCGCGGCGGTCAAGTTGGTGGCAATCATCTGCTCCACCTGGTCGTTGGTCAAGTCCTCTGCCGCGCCGAAGACGCCGAAGCCAGCATTGGACACCACCACGTCAATCCGCTCGTGATCGGTGAAGGCCTCCTCGACGACGCGACCCATCCGTACGGTATCGGTGACATCAAGCTGGCGCATCCATAAGCGGTCGCCGTGAGCGGCGGCGAGGTCATCCAGCTGCGAAGGCGTGCGCAGGGTCGCTGCGACGCGATCCCCACGAGCGAGTACCTGTTCGGTCAGCTCGTGGTCAAGGCCACGGGAGGCACCAGTGATGAACCATGTTGTAGACATCGTTCCTCTTTCCTTTCAATCAACGCACTGCCCTCTCGTTGTACTACCAGGCTTGACGTGCTGTCAAATCGCGCACAACCAGGAGCATTCACCTCCACGGTGCCAATCCCACAAAGGAAGCACTATGCAGCGAGATATGCAGTGCGATGTCACCTGTTGTACCGTGACTTCCGCTTCCCGCCTCGCTATACTGTGCTTAGCTTCTGGAAGAAGTGAGGACACGCGCTTCACCGACATGAGCATGGAACAGCACCAGCTCCTGATCCAGCGGAACGAGGGTCGGTTCACTCTCTTTCTCTTTCAGCAGCACCAACGTCTCGGGAACAGCCGAGCACCATGCGACGACCCTCATGGTCGGCTCACTGACACAGCATTGCGATGCGTTCTCTACAAGGAAGGAACACCATGACCAGTCAACCGATTCGCGATCAGATGGAAGACCACATGATGCAACGGAAGAAAGATGACTTGACCGAAGCACTGCCCGATTACGCGCCGGTCCCCAGGTCCGCTCTTGGCCCAGCCCTCAACGAGCAGGGGTACTACGTCGGACGTGTCGAGCGAAACCTCTACTGGGTCACCGACGGCACCTACCGGTCAGCGTTCCTGACGACCAAAGATGGCGTCGTCCTGTTCGACGCGCCGCCGACAATCGGTAACAACATCCGGCGGGCGGTCGACGAGATCGCCAAAGCCAACGGTGTGAGCAACAAGGTGACGCACCTCGTCTACTCGCACCACCACGCGGATCACGCAGGCGCATCCTCGCTGTTCGACAAGGACGTCGTCCGCATCGGTCACGAGGAGACGCGCCGGCTCCTGGTGCGGGACAACGACCCCGCCAGGCCGGCGCCAGAGGAGACCTTCAGCGAGCGCCGCACTCTGAAGATCGGTGGCGAGCGCATCGAGCTCGCTTGGCATGGCTCGAACCACTCGCCAGACAACATCTTCATCCACTTCCCAGACCACGACACCCTGATGCTCATCGACATCGTCAACCCGGGATGGGCGCCGGTATACATCTCCAATCTCACCGAGGACGTGCCCGGCTACGTCGCGGCGCCCGCCACCGCGCTGAACTACCCGTGGAAGCACTACATCGGAGGCCATCTCGGCAGGCTCGGCACTCGCGACGACGTGACCCTGCACCAGCAGTACATGGCCGACATCGACGCAAGCGTGAGGGCAACGCTGCCCAAGATCGATCCCACCCCGTTCTTTCAGAAGTACGGCGAGAACAACTGGGCTGCTGTGAAGGGCCTTTTGGACGCGTGCACAGATGCGGCTGCAGCGCCTGTCATCGCGAAGTACACAGGCGTGCTGGCCGCCGCCGACGTTTTCACGCATAGCACCACGTTCTGGGTCATGGAGTCGATCCGCCTGGATCTGGGCTTTGCCTCGTACGTCCACCCATAGAGGAGAGGAACAAAGGGGTCAGCATATCCAATCCTTAGCGTACAGAAAGCAGGATTGGATATGCTGACCCCTAGATAGAGGTGGCATCAATTCCTCTGGTATCCTGGCGAGAGGAATACATGCAGCAACGTGGTATGATGACCATGGCGTTCTTCGTCGTCGCATCTGAAGAGAGAAGAAAGGATTTCCTTATGAAAGCTGCTGTCATCCATGCGTTGGGGCAACCGCCTCGCTTTGAAGACTTCCCTGAGCCAACGGCGGGCGAGGGGGAAGTGGGCGTGAACGTTCGCGCCGCCGGGCTGCATCCTTTTGTCAGAGCACAGGCGAGCGGTTCTCAATCTGGGAGCACGAACGTCTTCCCGAAGATCCTCGGCATAGACGGAGTGGGCTCTCTCGACGATGGCACGCGGGTCTACTTCGACAAGGCTCGACCACCCTACGGAACGATGGCAGAGCGCTGCGTCGTTCTTCGTGAGAGGATCTTCCCGATCCCTGACCGTCTCGATGATCTGACCGCTGCCGCCTTGTTCAACCCGGGCTTGACCTCCTGGCTTGCGTTCACACGGGCGCAATTGACAAAAGGGGAAACCGTCTTGATTGTTGGGGCCACGGGAGCTGCTGGCAAGCTGGCGGTGCAGATCGCCAAACGCTTGGGCGCAGGAAAAGTCATCGTCCTTGGGCGCAACGCACAGGCGCTCCGTGAACTCCCTCCTCTTGGGGCTGACGTGACGATCAGCCTCAACCAGCCGGACCAGCAGCTCATCGAAGCGATTGTCAAGGAGGCTTCCCCCGGCGGCATCCACGTCATCCTCGACTATCTGTGGGGACGACCCACCGAAGCGGTGATTGCCGCCATCGCCCGCCTGGACGTGACCCAGGGTGCTCCCTCGGTGCGTCTGATCGATCTGGGCCAGATTGCTGGACCAACCATCACCCTTCCAGCTTTCGTTCTGCGCAGTTCAGGGCTGCTGATCTCTGGGATCGCCCTGGCGCTCACCACGATCGAGCGCTTGAGGGAAGCGATACCCCAGCTCATAGCAGAGGCTGCCAGTGGCACACTGCGCATTGAGACCGAGCCGGTGCCGCTCGCCCAGATTGAAGCGGCCTGGCAACAGCAGACGCCAGACAACCGCCGACTCGTCGTTCTCCCCTGACTAACAAACCAGGCTCCTTGCGCTCCTTCGACCGGAAAATTCCGCCACATCTCGGCTGAACAGCAGACTTGCGGGTGAGTCCTTTTGCCCTTGGGAAGATGACATTTGGGCAAGATTGGGACCGGGGAAGTAGCGATGAAAGGAACCCTTATGAACACAAAACACCTGAGACAAAGCAACGATGATCATGGTACAGGCCGCATTGAAGCCTTCAGCGATGGAATCATAGCTGTGGCCATTACCTTGCTGATATTGGATATACACGTGCCAGATGTGCAAACAGGACTCCTGCAAGCATTACTGAATCAGTGGCCATCCTATTTAGGTTATGTCACGAGTTTCCTGGTCATCATCATTTTTTTGGGCCAATCATCACAATATGTTCAGGCACATCCACCAGGTCGATTACCCGTTGCTGCTCATCAACGCTCTCTTCCTCATGTGCATCGCCTTTATTCCCTTTGTCACCGCACTGCTCACGAAGTATATCACGAGCCCAACAGAGCAGCATACGGCCGTCATCGTCTATGGTGCGACTCTCCTGCTGAATGGAATCCTGTTTAATACCATCTGGTGGTATGCCGTGTGGAAGCGTCGGCTGGTACGCAGCGACCTCGACGCATCAGCCGTGCAAAGGATCACAAGAGGCTACCTGTTCGGGCTCCCATTTTATGCGCTTTCAATAGTCCTCTCATTGATAAATGTTGAGCTGAGCCTCGCCTTCTATATCCTTATCGATCTGATGTATGGCCTGCCCATGCGCTTTCTCCGCTTTGGAAGCCCAGATATTTTTAGCGTGGGTGCGCAGGAAGCTCCCGAAGGTCATCTCCCACACGCCCATGCTAAAAATAAGCTGCCAGAGGCGGATAGAGAACCCGAATAGCCTCCCGGGTTTTACCATATCCAGCCGGGCGCACCACTGGAAAACACTATGCAGCGAGATATGCAGTGCGATGTCACCTGTTGTACCGTGACTTCCGCTTCCCGCCTCGCTATACTCTACTTAGCTTCTGAGAGAAGTGAGAATACGCGCTTCACCGACAAAAGCGAGGAACAGCACCGACTTCTGAGGCAGCGGAGCGAGGGTCGGTTCACCCCTCTTTCTCTTTCAGCAGCAACCCGCGTCTCGGGAAAAGCCGAGACCCATTGTGGGTTCCAATCATAGATGTACTAC
>CATPCK010000458.1 GCA_955652655.1 uncultured Ktedonobacteraceae bacterium
TAATAATAGCTATAGACCAGCGAGAACCCGCCCACAAGTAC
Source organism: uncultured Ktedonobacteraceae bacterium (assembly GCA_955652655.1). Lineage (GTDB taxonomy): Bacteria > Chloroflexota > Ktedonobacteria > Ktedonobacterales > Ktedonobacteraceae > UBA11361. The sequence goes on from CATPCK010000458.1 coordinate 42, forward strand.
CGGCAACAGCAAAACCACAATCATAACTCGCACGAAAAGTGGCCAGTTTCGCTTAACTTTCCGTACCGGCGGAAGTGGCATCGTTGGCATCCGCTCTACCCCGTCAGTATACGGTGGTCGCGAATTCGTCCCTCCATCTACACCCTGCGAATTTCCCTGCCCTGGCCAACCTTTTTTCCCTCGCGGCGGCAATTTAACAGTATTATCGTCATCCATATTTCTTTTCCAAACAATATATATATGAACTTATATCACACCATACCATATTTTCCTGACACTATGATTCAAGCCAATCAATCGAATAGACATAATTGCCTATCGATTGCAATTACAAAACAAGTATACCAGCCCGAACAATCTTTCAACAAGAGGAGAAGGCTTCTCGGCTTCTCATAACGAGAGTCTCTTTCTTTAGAGCGTTTCCTTGCAAAACACCCGGCCTTGTCAGGCATTTTCAAGGATGCGAGCAAATGCCTGCATATAGCTTGAGTCAGAGCATTGCTTTCGCAGCATCCAATACTCTGCTCCCCAAAAAAGGTACGCATACAGGGAGGTCTCTTGTTGAGACCAGCGCATGCAAGTGTTATAGTTGTTGATGACTTGTTCCGGCAGACAACTATACATTCCCTGCTTATCTGGATTGGGGGGGATCGTCACCCTCTCCCACGGCTCTGCCTGTCCCTCAGCAATCATCAGTTTTTGTCCATGCGTGTGGGTCCATGCGAACAATTGCTTCCGTCTCCGCTGCTGCCAGGGACTCTTACTTCCATCCAGGTACAGTGTTTTGGTCCCAACGGTCATCAGTGCGTGACGCGGGTAGTAATCAATCCCTACAATATCTGCCATGCGTTGTGCGGCTGCGAGTGAGTCACCCTGATCACGCGTCTGCCACCATTGGGAGAGACGCACCAGCAAAGAGGTAGGCAAAAAGCCGTTCATCATGATCGGCCTGGTGGGATCGGCTTTTCTGAGCGCTTCGACTTCTTTTTCGACAAAGGCAGCATCCAAACGCCACGTGTGTTCTACCCCAAGTGGATCAACGGCTTCGTGTTCCAGTTGCCAGGCGACAATACCTTGACGATGTTTATACCGCTCCACAAGACGAGCGATGAATGCTGTCGCGGCCGTCAGCAGTGACGGGTAAGCGGACGGCTTGATGAGCGTATGTTCTGGGAATGGGCGCCTCAGATGGTGGGCTGGCACAAAAAACTCCGGATAGCTAAAGGTTTTTAGGGGGCCAACACACAGGATAATGTGTTTTCCTGCTCGTTCGGCGGCATCGACCTGCCAATCAAGCTCATCAGCATGAAATATCCCTGGTTCAGGTTCCATACGATTCCAGTAGGCACCCAATCGAATGAGCTGAAACGGATAGGTGAGCAATGTTTGTAAGGTCGTTCGCGCATCTAATTCAAGCACGTCAACTTGCGGTGTACGAAAGCTAATCCCCAGCGATGTTGAACGACGAGGTTCGATAGGCAGATGCTGCCACGCATCTGTCAGGGGTTGTATTGCCTGCTTAAGCCGAACTTCTAACGCTATCGGTAAAGTAAGGAAGCTGGCAGCGCCAACACCAGTAGCAATGGTTCGCAAGGTCTTCTGCAAAGTTTTTTCTGTTTTCTGCATGTGAACTAACTCGTCTCAGCAAAGTATTCAAAAAGCACGGTGGAAAGGAAAAACCAGATGGGAAGAAACTTCATTATACCCTTCGTAAAAGACGCTCGTTGGCTCTTATACGTATACCATGATTTAATCTTTGGAAAAACGCTGGCTCCTATGAATATTTTATGCGTGGGGGAGGCCCGTTTCTCTTGAAAATGTGGGTCTGTGGCCATATCTTCAGGTGGCTTGACTCTTGCCAGCACTCTTTTGGGGGAAGTCACATACCATAAAGGAACCTCTTGAAACCTGGTTTTTTTCAGCTCAGTGATGATCTCGGAGCAGGTGATATGATCTGCGTGGCCGTAGAAACCTGCGAGATCGTAGGTGATAAGAAGATCAGGTTTTTCCTGTTCGATCGTCATATCGATGAACGTCGTAAGCTCCTGCTTTTTATCGTGCAATTCTCCATCGCCAAAGTCTTTCTGGATGAACCTGGAAATACCCAGGATTGCGCTAACTGCCCGGGCTTCTCTCGTTCGAATATCCTTGAGGCTTACATTGAGTGTCGCGTTCGGGGTTCCTCTTTCTCCTTTGGTCAGAATCACCAACGTCACTGCACTTCCTCCTCCTGATACACGATGAAGGAAACCCCCGCAAGTGATGGCTTCATCATCTGCATGAGGGAAAATAACGAGCACACGGTGAAACTGCCTCGCATCCCTCAGAGGAACAGAAAAATCCGTGACAACCAGAAAGCCTGTCATCCACAGGAGAGGAATGATGAGGAAAATAATCAACAGGATCACCATCTTTTTCTTCCTGCTTTCTCCATACGAGTCACCGCTGCCGCGCTGCTAGAAAACCAGGGGAATGAAGAGCCTGGTGCGATGCATATATTCAACATACGGCTGGCCGATAGCCTGGATGAGCGCCTTCTCTTCAACGCTTACCCGGTACATATGACCAATGAGCACGCATATGAGCAAGGTGACCAGGCTGGCCCAGTTTGTCATCGCGAGACCTACGCCCAACATGGTCAAGAACGTACCGCTGTAGGCAGGATGGCGAATAGAGCGGTATGGGCCGGTTTGCACCACCTGCTGATCAGCGGACACCGCTACATCGCGGGTAAAGTAGCGCCCCAGGGTCCAGATGGCGTACCAGCGCAGGGCGACACCCAGAAGGATCAAGATCACTCCAATACTAAAGAGCGCTGTTCGATACCATGGTATAGCTGCTGCCGGAAACAAGCCGGCGAGCAAGAAATTCAAGGCAAGGCCGACCCACTGTAGTCCGACCAGGATGCCCATTGAGCCACGATCCTGTACCGACGCTTCTTTTCTGGAAGCCTTCGCCGTTTGCTTGCGCGCGCCTATCATTTCTGGAACATTCCAGATCAAGCAAGCAGCCAGGAATATCCCGGCTGCTCCCGCGTTAGTATAGATCAGTGGAAGCAAAAATTTCCTCCTCTCTGAACCAGGGAACACCTCCCTTTGTTGTCTATCCCATAGATAACGTCTCCCTCACTGCTCATCACGCTTTCCTTTTTCATTGCAAACCATCGCCGTTTATAAATTGTCGCCGGGGACCCAGTTTTGGGCCCAGCGCTGGTCGATCAAGTCACCGGCACGCTGGTAGCGTATGTCGGTGGAGAGCCTGGTTCTGTTCAATGGATCGCGGTTCAGGGTGGCGGCATGGATCATATAGGGACTGTGGATCACCATGTCCCCGGCCTCATAGTCGGCGATCAGCCAGCGGCTCTTGAAGCGATCAGCCATTTCCACGAGGTTGGTGCTGATCCAGCCGGCCTCGCGCATGTTGCGGTTGTACGCACTGATGCGTTCCTCAGGAGGAAGATGGGCGTTCTTCGCGCTAAATTCGGCCTCCAACTGGCGTCCCAACGCGTCTGAATGCTCCAGGTA
>CATPCK010000459.1 GCA_955652655.1 uncultured Ktedonobacteraceae bacterium
GGCCGCACGGTAAGTGAGCGTACCGACCATAGCAACGCCGAACACGAGCAGAGCACGATAAACCAGGCATAGAAGTTAGCGTAGGGAACGCCAAACCACTCCTGGTTGCCTGCCCAGCCAAGCCAGTGCCACAGGTTCAGACGGATGGCCACCGCGTCCATCGCCAGGTCAATATTCAGGCCCAACAGGCCAACGAGTGCCGGAGCCGCCCAGGAAGGCAACGCGAGGCTATCGGCGAACGCCATAGCACTGTAGAGGATGATGCCCCAGCCCACGGCAACAGACAATGGTACGGGGCCGAGCATGATAAGGAAATGCCCATACTGGTAGACGTGCAACTGCATGATGGTCAACGTCTCCAGCGTAAGACCATAGAGCACTCCTATGCCAAGCTCGATCAGCCGCGCACGGCGCAATGGCCCCTGGTGCAACGCGTGCCAGATGCAGAGACCCAGGCACGCGTATCCCAGCACCTCGAACACGACGATGGGCAGAGATACTCCTGGCAACATTGTTCACTCCTGACGCGAGACTGTAAAGAAGATGAGATTGCGGACGCGCCCCGGGCGGTGCCTCACGGCTCGTCCAGGTAGCGAAGCATCTTGCCCCAGGGGCGCGGCGACCAGGGCTTCCCGCGCTTCGCCAGGTATTCGCGCGCTTTGCGTCGCCCCAGTATCATGTATCGGATCATGTCCAGAGGCGATCCGGCGTACGGCATTCGGTCGGTGTCCTGGCGCCCTGAGCCAGTGAGAAAGTCGCCTGGGCGCAGGATAAGGACACCTGCTTCCTCGCGGAGTTCGCCCTTGATCAGCAATTCGCGTTGCCCGCCCAGGTCGGCGTTGTGACTGTGGAAGAGCAGGCAGGCCAGTCCCTGGCGGCCAGTCACATCCGGGGATGGTGCGGGGAAGAGGATTAGCTCGCGGGCATCATCGAACTCCACAACGCAGCGCACACTGCGGGGGTAGCCGGAGCCCTCAACGACGGTCAACACGCCGCTAGAGTAGGTCCGGGCGCAGGCAATCAGTTTTTCATTCCACATAGCGGACCTCCAGTTCGGTGGGGATCGGGCTCATGTCGCCCCGAGGCCAGACCATGATGCGCCGCGGCTGCACGAAAATCGCCAGGCGCTGAAACTGGAAAGTGAACAACCGGCGGGCCAGCGGGTTGCTCACAAAGCTGCGAGCGCGAGGCTGGCGGTGGATCGACTCTTTGAACATCGCGTAGGACCAGGGAGGATCGTCATCCAGTTCAGCGACGGTGGCGTCGCCCTGCACCTGCACCGCTGGTGGATCGGTGAGCGGTGCGCCAGTGGGATCGGAGAAGAGCAGCGACACCTGGGGGTGGCGGCGGGCGTTATAGGCCTTCACTGGGAAGGCGATCGAGCTTGTAACGATGAACCTGCCCGAGGGTGCATCATAGAAAGGCTCGGTGGGCCAGGTCAGTGGCTGTCCCTGTCGGTTCACGGCCGTGAACTCGCAAGTGCGAAACTCATGAAACACGGCCTCAACCTCGGGCGGTAAGCGGAGTGTTCCCATAGATGGCCTCCTATTTCCTTCGGGCTTGCTACCGTTCAAGAAGTGCAGGAGCACAGGCTGATCTATTCTTGAAATGCGACCCTGCAACGACGCTCTCGCGTCTACCTTCGGTCAGCAAGGTCGAAAGGTAGTACTACACAGAAAGCGAATGCCTTTTTACAGCATTTCGACGATAAATCTCAATACTGCTATACAGTGCGGCAAGTGCTACGAGCAGAAAGCTTAACCCGCCAACAAAGAGCCAGGTGCTCAGATTCGACTGCTCGAAGTCGCTCCAGGCACGTGCTGTCGCAATCAGGATCATCACTATTGAGACAGCTTGAGCTTCCAGTATAATACGTGCGGCACTCCATCGCTTCTCTAGCGCAATGCCCAATCCGACCACGCCAGGTAGTGCAAACATTGCTCCCGCCACACGAGCGGTAAGGGGAGTCAGCGTCCAGGGCCAAAGACGTATCATGAGAGCCGGTTGTAGGAAGAGCAGCAAGCTCACGGCAAGGGTAATCACACCAATACCACCTATGAACAGACGTATCACGTGAGGGATAATCACTTCGTTCGACTCAGCAGTGCCGGGATCGGTCGTCCGGTTACGCAACCAGACAGCAAAAACGAGAAACGGTGTAGTGAAATAGAGTGCCGCCCATGTGAAGAACGAGATATGGCTGTGATTGAAACGATCCCAATGTAAGAGAGTCGCTATCCCCAGCAATGCTGCAAAGGTCGTCACCGGCAGAAAGCCCAGTTTCACCAGGTGCCATCGCTTCGCCAGAACAGCACGCGTGAAGAAGTAAATACCTCCAAAGTAGGCAGCAGCTAACATCATTGGTGTCATGGCCGGTTTAATCGTCCAGGCAAACAGTTTATCTGTATCATTCGGCCAAACGTAGAGCAGTATAAAGGCAGCGACGAGAAAAGGAATGATCAAAACTGCAAGCCAGCGTACCTCTGGCAAGATGCGATCATCACGAACCATACCTGCTGACATAAAGAACCCATTCTTTTTGTTTCCTACTTCCATGCTGAGACCTCCTCATGTTGGGGGAGAAGTGGAGAAAAAACACTAACTCAGACGCCTCACCACTCTGTTGGGAGCGAGGTGTTTTTGTTGGTGAAGACAGAATCACTCTACTCCTAGTGAAAGAGTAACCTATTTTGGGCGAAAAGTCCAGGATGGTTGTGCTTTGGGGTACTTCACATATGATATAGTGATCCATAGGCTACTTTCTTACGTATATCTGGTATCGAATCTTGTTAAGGAGCCGGGGTGCAGGAGCACCTCCTGGTTCCGTGAACTCGCAGGCATACAATGCTCCACGAATGTGAGATGAAACGAAGCAAAAAGCCTGTCTTGCGTTATGGCCTGACCTGAAACATGATACTTACAAAGGAGACTGCTATGGCAACAGATGTATTTCGCCATGTACCAGAACCGGAGAAGAAACTGTCGCACTATTCCCTGCTCGATGCGCTGCTCGCCCGTCGCTCGCGCCGCTTCGGCAAAGGCATGCGCCTGAACGGAGGGCCGCTGGCCTACGCAAGTGCGCACGAGCCAGAACCACTCAGCCTGGCAGACGAGGCAGCCCTCGCCTTTGCCGCCTGCGGCATCACCGGCTATACTATGGCGGAACTGCCCTATCAAGCGGGCGATGTCGCTGAGGCCGGAGGAGGCAATATCATCGTCCACTCCGTGGGCCGGACGGCGTTCAGTGCAGATGCTGCGCACTTGATAACCGTCTTTGTACTCAATGATGATGGAGTATGGCTGCTCAAGCGACCTCAGGACTATCCACGGCTCGAGGTACCCGAACTGGTCAAGGCAGCACGCGAGCAGCGGTGGCTGGACTTGTACGAGAAGAGCCGCGTGCGCATCGCCGACCGGCGGCTGGACGTGCCACGCGAGCCTCCTTTTGTGCCCCCGTTCAATAAGTGGTCGGCGAACGTGCGCGGCAGCACCTACTTCCTCCCCATCGCCGAACTCAGCGGCCTCTTTATCAACGTCCTGCTGGCGGCGTTTAGCGAAGAGATGGGATACTTCGTCGTAGATGAGCGCCATAACTTCCAACCGGCGGGCGTCGCCAGGTTCGCCCGTTCAAAGGGAGGCTACCTGCACGACGATCTGGCAGAAGGCCGCGCGGCGACGGTGAGCCTCCTCGATACCTCGATGTATGAGTTTGCTGCCGTCGAGCAGGGGGCCATGCTCCAGAATCTGGCTCTCGCGACGGCAGCCCTGGGACTCGGCGGGTTCCCCCACCTGGCATCTCATCCGTTTGGTTGGTTTCAGGCGCTCGACTTTCGTATGACGGATATTCCGTTCTCGCGCACCATTGGCGCTGGAACTGTAATGAAGGGACTGCTGCGGGCGCTCAAAAAAGACTTCCCTATCCCCACGGCGGTTGGGCTGGAACGCGATGGTCAGGTGCTCATCAAGCCGTTCTGCCCGCCGTACTATCGTAATATGGAGGAGGCCGTCCTGGCGTTTGTGGACTATAAGTATGCTCAGGGGCAAGGCACGCTGCGTGATGGTGGAGCAGCTAGCAATTGGCAGGATGGCGCGACGGTGCAAGCGGGCATTCCCCGATACTCCGACCAGACCATTGCCGCGACGATCGCCTGCTGCGAGTACCTGTACCATCACTATGGCCGTATCCCAGCGACAAACGGGCCATTCCGCATGCTCATGGCCTATCAGGCTCACCACCTGGATACCGATTTCTACAAGAAGTTTTACCGTCCTGACGTAGCGGGTGACATTGGGCCTGAAGACTGACGGGAAAAGATGTCTGCGATACGCTTTTCCCACCTGGCCAGGCTCTTCACGTTGGCTCATAGACAACGGTGTAGAAGAGGCCGCTGGCATCTATGAGCATGCGCTCACCATAGCGGACAGGCCCTGCCGGCGGGCTTCTTGCTTACAAGCTGCATAAATTCCTAACGTCCCCTTAACTCTATTGTGCGACCTGGAAACGCAATCACTTAGCCCAAAAATGGAATATAATTCTCTCAGCATTGTGGAAAGCAACAATAACACCTTTAAGTGAGGATAAGCTCAATGGCAAACCAGGAACATCTCGACATTCTCAAGCTAGGGGGAGAGGTTTGGAATAAATGGAGAGAAGAGCATCGAGACATCCAACCTGATCTTAGCAGCGCCGATATCAGTCAAGTCAACCTCATGGGAGCCGACCTCATTAGAGTCAACTTCATCGTAGCCGATCTCAGCTATGCCAACCTCAGCAGAAGCAACCTCAGCAAAGCCGATTTTAGCGGAGCTAATCTTAGCCATGCTATCCTCAACGAATCCATATTAGTAAGAACAAATTTCACAGGTGCCACCCTTACGGATTGTCACATTTTTGGGATTTCTGTTTGGGAGGTGGAACTGCAAGGAGCAACACAGAATAATTTAGTACTTACTGCTCGTGATGAGGCAACGATCACTGTCGATAATCTTGAGGTAGCTCAGTTCATCTACTTGTTATTGAACAACAAAAAAATTCGGGATGTCATTGACACCATCACCTCCAAAGTTGTCCTCGTCCTGGGACGCTTCACAGAGGAGCGGAAAAAGGTATTAGGCGCTCTGAGAGAGGAACTACGCAAGCACAACTACACCCCTGTAGTATTCGATTTTGAGAAACCCGCGAGTCGAGACCTCACAGAAACAGTAAGCACACTTGCTCACTTGGCACGGTTCATCATTGTCGATTTGACTGATCCTAGCAGTGCACCTCATGAAGTCGCGACAATTATTCCACAATGTATTGTACCTGTCCAACCACTTCTTCTTCAGGATGATACACAACCAGGATACGAATACGCGATGTTTCACGACCTCAGAACACGGTATCATTGGGTATTGCCAACATATCAGTACCAGGATATCAGCAGCTTACTCGCATCGTTGAAAGAAAATATTATAGAACCTGCTGAGCAGAAGGCACAGGAATTAGCACAGCGGTAACGTCGGCCAACAAACCAGCCTGTTGAAAAAGGCGAAAAAGCTGAGCTAGATTGCTTGTGCTCCGGGAGACCTGAACGTGATCGAAGGACTGAGAAGGGATCAGGTTCCTCCCTCACAGGATGTTTCAACTGGTTGATGGATTGGACGAGACAACCGGCTGGCAAAAGTTCCGACACTTCATGAATGTACCCCTTGTGTTTGTGTATCCAGCAGACTACAATGCAAGCAATGGCTCACACAGACCGAAGGCTACACTTTAAGGTCACAAGAACCAGGAAGGAGTTCCCCTCGTGGTTCCACCAGAATTCGCCAACTTCTTCATCGCCAGCGCCAGTGCCGGAGGCGCTCTCGTCGGCTTGCTCTTTGTGGCCGTTTCTATCGCGCCGGAGCAGATGGTGACTCGCCGGGCGCCGCTGGAGCGACAAGCTGTCGCAGGCAGTGCCTTTACCGCCCTGGTGAATGCGTTCTTCCTCTCGCTTGTCGCACTGATCCCCCATTTCAACTTTGGCTTAGTCATCGTGCCTTTTAGCTCCCTGTGCCTGGTGACGAGCCTGATCCAAGCATGGCAACTCTTTCGCAGCCTCAAGAGCTGGCAGAGTTTGCTGCGGCGGGCCTTTCTGGTCTTGCTCAGTGTCGCCCTCTACGGGTTAGAACTAGTGAATGGGTTCCAGCTCATCACTGATCCCTCACAGGTCGGGATTGTCTATGGGCTGGTCTCGTGCTTGCTGGGCGCCTTTGCCCTTGGCCTCACCCGTGCCTGGGAATTGCTCGGTGTCCACCGCTATGGACTCTTCGGCTGGCTCAATCCCTTACGCGATGTGAATGACACCGAGTCGTTTTCGCGTGCGGGGAATTCTCACTCAGCAGCTGAGCAGCCCACAACCGACGATGCCGCACTCCGTTCACCACCTCAGTAGAGTATCTCACCAAGGGACAGAAAGTGGGATACTCCTTCTTTCAGCCAAGGTGGCAGCCAATGCCGGAAAGGAGTCGCTCAGACCTCGCTTTTTTGTCGAAGCACATCTCGCTGATCTCTTCGGTGCTGAATATGCTAAATCCCATCGGCGTAAATCTGTTGCAAATTCTGCGATAGGGGCTGTCATTTCAAACGGCAAAGAGCACTAATGGAAGGATAGGTAGACATGAAATCTGTATCTTTGTGTGATAGCGAGCCGGCTTCTCAAGCTGGTTGCATCAACCAAATGTATAGCGATCATCAGGATTTGATATAACAGGAGGAGTGGCTCTCCAGGGAGCTCGCTGTTTTCCGTCGTGTTCAGGTGGACGCAACCACAGTGAAACATGCGCTGGCTGCATCGTCTCCTGGACGACGCCTATTAACTGCTCACGCAAGGTGCCCAGGTCCACCTCCTGGCGCAGCGTGGAACTGAAGGCCGACACGATCTTGACTGCATCATACTTGCGGCGATAGAAGCGACGGTCAATTACTGCTTGGATGCGATGGCGCAACGGCTGGAACACGGCAGCAATGACAAGTGTGGAGCCGACGATAGCCACATCGTTCGCCTGGCTGATGAGTCCACGCAAGAGGAATTGTAACGCGATGACCACCCCGAAGTAGACCAGCGCTAGTGTGCTCGTGAGCAAGCCGTAGACCAGGGTTCGATTGATGAGGATGTCGATGTCGTAGAGGCGATGCCTGAGCATAGCAATACCTATCGTTACCGGTATGCCGATGCTAGCCCCTGCAACGCCAACAGCCCCAATCAGTACCGGGATATAAGGCGATAGAGGCAAAATGGGGCCTGCGGAACCAATAATCGTAGTAACGACCGTGATTACTCCTATATAGACGAGCCATTTGAGCTGCTGGCGCTCTTGATCTCTCGCACGGCGCCAGCGAACAATGATCGAGAATACTGCAATCAGCAATAAAAGGTTCAAAGCCCAAAATCCGATCGGCAATCCAAGATCAATAACAACTTGAAGACTCTTGATCCCAATAGGATTGCTCACTGTTGCGTTCAGTCCACCATGGATAGTTGGATAGATGAGTGTCGTGAGTACACCGAGCATGCTAATTATTATGGCTGCCCATGCCAGAGGACGCCAACGATTTGATAGAAGTCGCCCATTGGGAAAGACGAGCAGCAGCAGTATATAAGGGAGCGGTGACTGGAGTATCCCAAGTATATTCCCAATCATTGCTAGCAAGGGACCGGCGGGCAGTGAACCAGGTGAAATCTCTAGCGCAAGCGATCCATACTGCCAGGCAGCATCTTGCAATGCTACTAACAGTCCAAGGGCAAGACACAACCAGCCGACACTATTATTTGGCCTTCGGCTGGCAATGATAGCCCCAACCGTTCCAAAAGCTGGCGCGGTCAGGGGAGTCAGAATACCCCAATAAAGCACCTCTGACAGATATTGGGCACCTTGAACAGTCTGTATTAATGGGGCAATATTCCAGGTGCGCAGAACGAACGAAACTACAGCACAAACCATCACCAGGACCCAGAAGGACCATGCAAGTCGTGTAGCCTTTCGTGGACGTGACTCTTGTTGAGCACTTGATATATGATTCATGCTCGGTTTTGGTGTACTCAAATCCAAGTGCCCTTTCGCAGTTTGTTATTTGAGGTCCATTGCAAATTTCTGTACATCTTGCACTCTATTATACTTCATGAGCGTCTCCTAAGCGTAACGAAAAGCAGTAGGAACAGCGAGGGCATAGTGATGTTTGAGGCGATTATTCCTCAAAGGAAAGGGAAAGATGACGCATCAAAATCCGATTGCAAAGCCTTTTTCAACACTCTGAAACCTTGTTCGACCTGAACTCTTCCTATGATCTCTAATGATGCATGGCTGTTTTATAATCCTCCCTGACAAACAAACCCCATAGTCCTATACCGCTGCCTGCCGCTTCCAGTATGAGGAGCAGGTAACTGGTCACCAGAAACAGGAGTTGCCATACCCCTTGCGACATATGTGTGGCATTATCAGCTCCAGGTAGCAAAAAGTGATTCACCAGTCCATAGAGCAATGCGCCAAACATGGAGAGGAACAAGAGCAGCGCACCCAGCCGTGATAGATGCGCATTCTTCAGCAGAAAGAACGCCACCACAGCTGCGCTAAAGATCACAACAACTATAAACGCGTAATCGAAGAACGACGCTGGCAAAACGTGCGCTCCAAAATGTGCTACCGCATGGAGGATCGTTACGAGCACATGAAGCATTACGACCCATGTCGCGGCAAGTACGACTTTTCGCATCATATACCTTCTTTCATTTCATTTCCCTTGTTACTTTTTTCCTATTTGCCTGATTGTACTGCACCTCATACTTGCTTTGCACCCATTCGGCCCAGGTGATATGCCCGCGCACCGGCTGATCAGGGCAGGTGTTATCGCCACGGCGGAAGCCTTGTGCGACTTTGCCTGGCAAATGCAAAGGAAGCACGCGACGGTGCAACCCGCGAAGCATCAACCAGGTACGCGCCATCTCACCCGCCGTCCGTACTTCTGGCCCACCCAGATCAGCCAGGCGACCAGACGGACCGGCGATCACGATCTCACATAAACGGCTGGCAACCTCACTTTCGGCTATCGACTGGCATGGGAGATCAGTGGGTAGCAGCGTCACCAACGGCGCCTTTGTCGCCGCCTGCAAGAAGAGATCAACCAGGTAGTGGAACTGCGTGGCTCTGAGAACAGACCAGGGGATGCCGCTATTCTTGACCAGCCCTTCGGCGGCAAGTTTTGCGCGGTAGTAATAATAGGGAACGCGATCGATCCCCACAATCGAAATGTAGATCACGTGAGCTACGCCAGCGACACGAGCCTGTTCGAGCAATAACCTCGTACCGTCTACGTCGATCCGCCGCGTGTGTTTGTATGGGCTGCTCGCTGCGTGTACAACCACGTCGATACCAGCCACAGCACCTGCAATGCCCTGACCCGTTTCTAAATCAGCTTGCGCCCATTCCGTAGGGGATAGCAATTTCGTAGGCTCCCGCTTACGACTCATGACGCGCACGCTATAGCCCGTTTCAGTCAGCTCTTTTACCACTTTGTGGCCCAGCATACCAGCCCCGCCGGTAACCAGCACCTTCGTCATAGAGGCCTCCTTCCTTTATACTTATATGCATATTCATCCCGTTATTGAGCAAATCATACAGGAGACGAGACAGCATGCTGAAATGCGACGCCAACCATATATCCCCTGGCAGTAACTCTGATCTAGACAGGTTCTGCCACCCTGCTCTCCTCCGCGATCCGCGCCCAGCCAACGCGTGCGTTGGATACCGTCGGCTGCCAGCTGCTCACCTCTTTGAATCGGCGATTCGAGATGCGCAAGCTGCGATGCATATCGTCATACTTCGTTCCCAGCAGCATCCGCATCAGCAGGTCTGGCAGAGGCCGTATGTGCTTGCGCCCGACTGCATGGGCTACCGCGTCGAACATATCACCACGTATCAGCGGTTCGTCATCGACAAGATCGTAAATGCCGGAGGGTACTGGTTGCGTCAGCGCGGCAACAATGGCGCTGGCCACATCCCGAACCCAGATCTGCGGTAGGTAGGCATCACGTGATCCGGGGAAGGCGGCGATCCCCTTGCGGGCATAGCTGAGGAATTCCCACGTCGCGGGTGACTCTGGTCCATAAAACGCTCCCAACCGCAGCGAGATCCCTCGGCGCTCGTTTCCCGCAAAGCTGGCAACGGCGACCTCGGCATCGAGCGTGGAGTGGAGCGTAGCAGCAGGCTGGACCCATGTGGTGTCGGCATCAATCCACCTGTCACCACTGTCCGGATAGACAAAGGCGAAACTGGGATAGATGAAGGTCTGTACCCCGCCAACGGCAAGGGCAGCCTCGACCAGGTTGCGCGTTCCCTCGCGGCGAATGTGGTCATTCTCTTGCTATTCATCCTTACACATCTTTTCACTGGATTGCTCAGGTCACCTCTTCTGTGAGATGTAACCTGAGCAATCGCCTCTCATGAGATGTTCTGTACAGGAGACGAAAGAGCTATCCAAAATGTGAGAGTATTATTGGTGAGGCTGCATCTGTCTTTGAATATAAGTCAGTTTGTCGGGATTGATGACTTCGTAAAGGTTGGTGATGTGTTCTTCTGTCATCTCGCAAGTGATAATTGCCACCAAAGTTTCTTTGCTCCAGGTGACTATCCACGGCGTCCCGTTAATCAGGGCTGAAGAGAAATGCAGATCAGGATACCAGGAAGGCGCTTTGCGCAACAGTCCGCCCAGAAGGCTCAAGACTCTCTCCCGGCCATGCAGTGCATAGGGGGCAGCATATACCTTACCGCCGCCATCGGCCCACCAGCTCACATCCTCCGCCAAGGCAGCGGCCAACGCTTGCACCTCACCTCGCTGGGTTGCTGCCAGGAACCGTTCAACCAGGCGCTCCTGCGCTTCTTGTGAAGGCGCGGTATAACGTCTACCATGCTCACTGATATGAGCTTTCGCTTGATGGAATATTTGCCGGCAATAGGTGGCACTCTTGCCCACAATCTCGGCAATCTCCTCGTAACTATAGGAGAAGATTTCGCGCAGCAGAAAGACAGCCCGCTCATACGGTGTCAGGCGTTCCAGCAGGAGTAGAAAGGCCAGGGAAATCGATTCGTGTTGTTCCACGGTGTGCCACACAGGCTCTTCCAGTTCCGTTGTCAGCATAGGTTCAGGGAGCCACACACCGGCATACTGCTCGCGCTGTCTCCGCGCCGACTTGAGGTAATCGAGGCACAGATGCGTCACAATAGTGGTCAGGTACGATTTCAAGGAATGGATCTCTTTGGAAGAGGCCTGTGCATAGCGCAGGTAGCACTCCTGAACGATATCTTCTGCATCACTGGCGCTGCCAAGCATGCGATAGGCAATTGCAAAGAGCAGCGAATAATAGTCATGATAGGTTTTTTCGAGGCTTTCTTGTTGTCCCATGTTCTCGCTTTACTCTCCCCTTGCAGTCAGACAGAATCCCGGCTTCCAATCTCATGTTCTCTCATCGATCTCTTTTCGAGCCCCTTCTAGACTCTACTGAACAGATCTAGCTTGGGGTGCGCCCTCCATCAGTTCTGACACCATTCTATAATATGACACTACGTCATGCTGAAGCAGTCTTTTTTCGTTGAGGGATGTCTCACGGCTTGAGGCTCAATCCTTTGACGATGCCAAATTTCCTCCGAGATTTTTTGTAACACAGCCAACGATCTTCAAAACAAACAATGAAAGGAAACCTGACACTGTATCGGAGGCTTCCTCTCATGAATATTTTTATCGGAAGAGCTTATTTAGGAGACATCCTAATAGCCCCATCCAACCTGATAACCTCCCCATTGAGCATCTCGTTCTCAATGATATGTTTCGCCAGCGCGGCATACTCAGCGGGGCGACCCAGTCGAGACGGGAACGGCACCTGCTCAGCCAGCGAATTACGCACCGCCTCCGACGCACCTGCCAGCATAGGAGTATCAAAAGTACCCGGGGCAATTGTCATGACGCGAATACCAAAACGCGCCAGTTCTCGTGCTATAGGCAAAGTCATGCTCACTACCCCCCCTTTTGAGGCAGAATAGGCCGCCTGACCAATCTGACCATCAAAAGCCGCTACTGAGGCCGTGTTAATGATAAC
>CATPCK010000460.1 GCA_955652655.1 uncultured Ktedonobacteraceae bacterium
ACTTGATTGAGTTCCCCTGGTAGAATGAGCATATTTTGGAATGGACACAATAACAGTATCGCTCTCATCGTACTCATCGCTGGTAGTAATCACAGGGACTCGATCGGTGGCGCCGGTATCATCCTCGCCAACTGGAACTGGCGCTGTTGGCATATCTGCAGTGGGAACGTCTTGAATGGGCACCTCGGTCGGCATCACTTGATATGGCGTCATATCCACGACCGCGGGCGCTCTGTATGGTGCTTCTTCCTCTCTCCTGGGCGCCAGTGACTGCGATGGGCGAGAATCAATAGGGATTGTACGGGCTCGCTGCCGCTGACGCGCTGCGGCACGCACATTCGGAACAACCGATGGAGGCTGTTTCGAGTAGTCAAAGACTACCTTGATAGCGTGATTGCGGTCCTTATTGGCCGCTGTCATGAGAGCATCTCGATAGCTGTTAAGTGGAAAACTATGCGTAATCAGTTTATCGGGAAATATCTTCTTATTCTGTATCAGGGCTGTGGTAACCTCAAAGGTAGACTTTCTTTCGGAGGAGCCGACGGGCCAGGTCTCCAGGCCATGACCCATCGTACCAATGAGGTTGATTTCCTGGTACCAGATAGGTGTGAGGTCAAGCTGCATACGGTGAAGATTGAGGCCAACCATGACCACAGTTGAACCAGCTCGAGCCCACCTGAGAGCGTCGTGCGTGGTTTGGGTGTTGCCGACGGAGTCATAGATGACATCGTAACCGCCCAACAACATCTTGTTGCCCCACATACCCTGGTAGAGTTTCGCGCCGGTGGCACGTTGCACTTCCCTATAACTGTCCCTTGGATAAATAATATGCGCTCCCAGTCGTGCGGCCTGCTCAATCTGAAACGCGTGACGTGCCATTACACTGATTTCAGCATCGGGCGCGAGAGCGCGAACGACCTGTAAGATGAGCAAGCCGATCGTCCCGGCGCCTATAATAAGTACGCGATCTTGCGTCTGGGGAACATTTCGTAAGACAGCATGAACAGCAACGGCGGATGGTTCCAATAGTACACCCTGCATATCATTGATGTCGGCGGGTAAGCGGAAGAGTTGTTGTTCATGCAGCAACATCTCCTCACTCCAGCCGCCACCTATGGGCTGTGGACCTGGGAGATCACCATATTCGCAGAGACCGTAGTGACCGGAAGCGCAAGAGCGGCAAGGCTCTTGCACGCCAGTTGTGATGCAGTTGGATCCATATTGCAGTACGACACGGTCGCCGACATGTAAATGACGCACATCATCGCCAACTTCGATAACTTCTCCAACAACCTCGTGGCCCGGATAGGAGCGGTTGTGATTGGGAATGGCTGCGGGCGCAATCGAGGAATCTCCATCAACAAAGATCAGTTGCAGATCGCTGCCACAGATACCCGCGAGAGAATTGCGCACGCGCACCCAGTTGGATGCGGGAAGTGGTTGTCGTGGTAGATTTTGCACTTGCAAAGGAGCGAAAGAAGAAAAATAAGCTCCGCGCCAGATAAGTCCCAGAAGTTTCGTAGGTATAACGTGTGACGGGTTGAGTTCTAATGTTGAGGTCCACATAGCGTCCTCCCTGGCTTTCAGCATGTTTAGGCGCCCAATATGCCATTCTGTGTTTCGTTTCATCGCAGTGTATCACGCATGGGGAGGGTGGTCAATCGTATAGGAAAGATTGTTTACTCGGCAATCCTCGGCAATTTTATCGTGAAGATAGTCTTTGTATCGGGCGTACTCAGCACTGTGATATTTCCCTTGTGCGCCAGCACAATGGCCCTGGCAATAGAGAGGCCAAGCCCTGTACCTTGAGGAATCTTCCAGGGAGCTTCGTAGATAGGCATATGCTCACCGCGGTAGAAGCGATCGAAAATATGAGGGAGGTCATCCGGGTGGATGCCCTTGCCATTGTCGATGACTTGTATTAGCGCGTGACCATCCTGCTTATCGAGTTGAAGACGAACCCAGCCTTCGGGCGCGGGCCGACCATATTTGAGGGCATTATCAAAAAGAATATGTAACACTTGTTTGAGATGGTCGGCGTTTGCTCGGACTCCTAGCCGCTCATGTGTCGCAAAGTAAATCGTTATCTTTCGACCATCTGTCGCTAGTACTTTTGCTTGTTCCACGCCTTCAACTGCTATGTCAACCAGGTCGACATACCGTTTTTCTATATCTTGCTCAGCATCGAAATGGGCCAGCGTTAACAGATCATTGACCAGGCGCGTCATGCGTTCAGCCTCACTCTTAATGAGCTTGAGAACGCGGTTCGCTGTCTCCGGGTCATCTTTCGCTCCACGCATCAGTACCTCTGTAAAGCCTCGTATGGAGGTCAATGGGGTGCGCAACTGGTGGGAAGCATCTGAGATCAAGCGGCGGAAGCGCTGCTCTGAAGATCTCTGTGACTGTGACGCCTGTTCGAGTTGTTCGCCCATAATAGTCAAACTCGAAGCGATCTTGCTCACCTCATCATCACCCTTCAT
This sequence comes from uncultured Ktedonobacteraceae bacterium, assembly GCA_955652655.1. Taxonomy (GTDB): domain Bacteria; phylum Chloroflexota; class Ktedonobacteria; order Ktedonobacterales; family Ktedonobacteraceae; genus UBA11361. Next base: position 2,481 of record CATPCK010000460.1, read on the forward strand.
GAGAGGCTGAAGGCGTTCTCGCTGCTGTGAATCACCAAGGGTAATCGCTTGAGCTGCATCTGACATTTTCCTCAGCGGACGTAGCAAAAAATTGGTCAGGAGGAAGAGGATGAAGATGCCAACTACGATCAGTATGACCGCCGCAATCTGCAGACTGATAAACAGACTGCTCTGTGCAGTTATATTTGAGATGGCATAGGTGGTCCATAAGCTGAAAAGAATCAGCAATGTGCAGATGAGTAAACTATAGACAAACCCCAATTGCCAGCGTAAGCTTGAGAGAGGACGACGACGCCATGAACTGTAAGGATTAGAGTCCTCACTTCTTTCACTTCCTGTATCTTCGTGATGCGCCTCAGTTGAAGCATTTTTCAATTCGGCTGGCATTGATGATGTCCTCGTTTATCTTTATTTAAAGAATACATGCTGAAAGAAAACCTGTTACTGGCACTGGGATACCAGGTGCTTCACATCTTCCCTGACGCCGAACTGCGGTTGAGACGATCTAGCAACCCTCAATTATCGTACTATCAACCTTTTAAGACGTACCCTACCCCCCGTACAGTTTGAATCAAACGAGGCGTACTCGGTGAATCTTCGATTTTCTCTCTTAAATATCGCACGTAGACTTCTATGATATTGGTTTCACCCAGAAAGTCATAGCCCCAGACCTTGTTCAATATTGTCTGGCGATCAAGCACCTGGCGTGGGTGGCTCATAAACAGGTGTAGCAGATTGTATTCGGTGGCAGTCAGCTCGATCAGGCGGCCTGCGCGGGTCACTTCGCGCGTCGCCATATTCAGCCGTAAATCGCCGAAATGTAGTACCTGTCCCTCTCGTTCGTTCGTACCGTCACCATACCCAGAGCCAGAAGAGCGGTGCTGGCGACGAAGAATAGCTTGAATGCGGGCCACGAGTTCTTCAAAACTAAAAGGTTTTGCCAGATAGTCATCTGCACCGGTCTTCAAACCGGCCACCCGGTCCTCCACATCGCCCCTCGCGGTCAACATCAACACTGGCACATCCTGGGTCGTCGGATTGATGCGCAAACGCCTGCACACCTCCAGCCCATCAATGCTGCCGGGCGGTAGCCCAAGGTCCAGGATCACTATATCAGGGCTAATGCGCTGCGCGACTGACAACCCTTCCAGTCCATCCGAGACAGCTTCTACCTGGAAGCCTTCATAACGTAAACCTAGTTTGATCAGTTCGATAATATTTTCTTCATCCTCAATCACCAGTACCTTTAATAAGTCCGGTTTTTGTTCATAAGGGGTTTCAGCGAAGCTTGCTTGACGCGTTTCGATTCTTTCACGCCCATGTGCGTTATCTTCCATCTGTCCACCGGAAGCCGATGATAGGTTGCTTCTTCCAATTGCATCTTGCTGCATAACATAATTCCCCTTTTCTATGGATGATTGATTGTAAAGTCATTCAAGGATGAATATACTCCGCTATACATTTCAAGATTTTCATTCATTCATTATATTTATCCCTTCAACTAAGTGCAAGGAAATACCGTACCCCTCGCGCTTTTCTCAGCAGAAATTAATCTCAGGCGTTCGCCTCACCCTCTAACACATATTGATTATGGGTCCGTGACAACAGGCTATGGAAAGCCCTGACCTTATAGCCGGCTCGTTAGACAATCCAGAGAATACGTATTACAATAGATCTTGACTACGCAGGGTTCTGACTGCCAGGCGAGGATCAAAAGCAATTTCAAATATCCAGGAGTTTTTAATGACTATCAAACGGTTACTGCTTATTATTGGCGTCCTGCTTATACTATTGGTAGGAGTATCCGTCTATACCCTCGCCGTGCTTCTACCAAATACCTCTCAAACGCCACAATCAACCCTCTCGACAACACCCACTCAGGCTATTCCTACGATAATCAGCAGTGCCCAGGGAGCCGTAGGAACCATTCAATCTCTAGGAAATCAAACACTCGTGATAGCCTTGGCTAACGAAAAGAAAACCATCACTGTCAATGTGAACGACAAAACGAAATATACTACCCTAAACGGGTCTGCCACTTTTCGCGATTTGAAGGTTGGGGAGTTGGTAGAAGTTCGCGGCCATCCAGATCCACTTGATATAACCACCATGCTTGCCGTCAGTATCATCGTCAAGCAGACGATTGCTTGATAGGTGTTAAGCTCGTGTTTGTCCATACGGTCCAAAAAGATAGGACGCGGCCGCAGTCACTACGCCCCGGCGCTCGAAAAGCCCCTGGTTGGTGGAACCGAACCATTGACAGACTTTCTATGCTGATATATTCTGTAGAGACATCACTTACATGTAGATGTCCTGGGTGGGTACTGGTTAAAGCTTCTTTTGGCCCGTATTGGTAGCCTTGCTGGAAAGGTCATCATAATGAAACTTACAATGAAGGGTGATTATGGTTTGCGAGCCATGCTTGATATGGCAGCTTACTATGGGCAGGGGCCAATTGAAAGCGCTGACATCGCGCGGCGCCAGTATATTCCAGAGCAATACCTTGACCAGATTTTGATGGCATTGCGCAAAGAAGGGTTAGTGAAAAGTGTTCGAGGCCCAAAAGGCGGGCATATGCTGGCAAAACCACCCTCTCAAATTTCTATGGCCCAGGTCATGCAAGCCCTTGAGGGCTATGTTCCACCAATGGAATGCCTACCCAACCCTGATTTTTGCAAGCTTTCACCGGGATGTGCCTTACGCGGAGTCTGGCAACAGATCGACGAGATGACACAGCACATACTTACCTCAACCACCATCGAGGAACTGGCTCAACGACATCAAACCGGTATCATGGAGACAATGTACTACATCTAATCATTGAGCAAAGCTCCTGGAGGGCGCACAGGGTGAGGATGCAGAAGGACTGTAGCGAGTAGGTCACGAGATAGGGGTGGTAGCAAGTGGACAATGCAGATGCACGATTTCAAGCGCCCACATCCAGCAGTGATATGTTGATAGCTATTGTAGAAGATGATGCAGCATTGGCAGGCATGTTTTGGGATATGCTGGGATGCGTCGGCAACTGGCGGTTACATATTTTTTCTGATGGACAAGAAGCCAGGACCTCCCTGCCAGAGTTGAGAGCGGACCTTATTTTATTAGATGTCGGCTTACCTAACCTGGATGGTGCGTCTCTTTATAAAATATTGCGCGGGCATAGCAATACAAAGAACACGCCTATCATTGTCATCACTGGTAGCCACGACTGGGAATTGCATCGCATGGGGTTGCAAACGGGCCTTTTGCTTCGGAAACCTTTTGAGATGGAAGAACTTCTGCGCATGATTCGAGCCTTGTTACCATTCCAGGAAGTCTAGAGGTAGCCTGGCAGGTACCTCGTCCTCGTCCTGTGATCATTCCCGTTTTGATCGGAAAACGACAGGTGAAGAGTTATGGCCCATTGGGCAAAAGATGTGACAGAGCTCATCGGACACACCCCCATCGTAGAGTTAAAGCGCGTGACCTCTGGTGTCGGTGCCACGGTGCTCGCCAAGCTAGAAATGTTTAGTCCTGGCGGCAGCGTCAAGGACCGCGTTGCCTGGCAGATGATCTGTGAAGCGGAAACGCAGGGACTGTTACGCCCAGGCGGTATCATCACCGAACCCACTAGTGGCAATATGGGGATCTCTCTCGCATGGATAGCCGCGGCTCGTGGCTACCAATGTATCCTCATTATGCCGGACACCATCTCCCTGGAGCGCCGCCTTTTCATCCAGCGGTTTGGCGCGAAGATCCTCCTTACGCCCGGCAACCAGGGCATGAGGGGTGCCATTAACAAGGTCATTGAACTGCGGACTACACTCCCGAACACCTGGTATCCACAACAGTTCTACAATCAGGCCAACCCACGTGCTCATCGAGAGGGAACCGCCGTGGAGATCTGGGAAGAGACCGCCGGAGCCGTCGATATGGTCGTAATTGGCGTCGGTACAGGAGGTACCCTGACTGGCCTCGCAGAGGGGCTGCGCATGCGTAAACCTTCCCTCGAAGTTATCGCCGTCGAACCGGCATCATGTGCTGTCTTATCAGGTGGTCGACCTGGCCCCCATCGCATTGAAGGTCTCGGGGCGGGTTTCCAACCTGACACGTTGAGAGTGGACCTCATCGATTCAGTTGTTCCCGTCACTGACCAGGACGCCATCGCTACAGCTATTCATCTTATGGAGCAAGAAGGTCTCTCTGTTGGCATCAGTAGCGGGGCTGTCGCCTGGGCAGCTTTACAGGAAGCGCGCAAAGAAGAAAATCGCGGTAAGGTCATCGTCACCATTTTTCCTAGCGCCGCCGAAAGATATTTACAAACCAGTCTTTTTGAAGACCTCAGGAATAGCCTCCATCCATAGAGGGATAGACCATTTATTCGACGGTCATATTCATACTAAATGCAACCATTTCCATCATTTGATTCGTATAGCATATAGGTTATAGAGTAGTGTGAAAACAAAAAAGCAATTTGAGAAACTCGGGTGGTTTATGAAGGAGTCTGCTCCCAATACTTATCAGTTTCGCCTTGGACGAGCAGCATATATACGCACTAGCCTGCTGGCATTGCTGCTACTCAGCAGCTTTCTACTCTGTGGCCTCGTCGCAACTGTACTTGGACTGCGCTTATTTTCAACGTATGCGCATACATTCACATTCTATTTGAAATGGCAAGATGTTCTCGTAGCTCTATGCTGGTACATTACCTTCATCTCTCTCGGTGGATGTGCATTCATAATCCGCTTTCTGCACGCTTTGCACGCTGGCTATCACAAGGAGATGATCGTTGTCAGCACTTCCGCCCTTATCGTCCGCGATCTCTCGCATGAAAACCTTTCCAGTATTTTCTGGTATATCAGCACCGCTCTGACATGTTTTCTCACAGCGTTGGTCGGGTTGATCCCGGAGGTGTTGCTCGCCTGGACTGTGCATCTGCCATCCCCTATGCTGGCCGTTCTGGCTTCCGGAGTAACTCTTGTGCTCGGCCTGGCAGGGCTGGCGCTCACTTTGCCCTTTCTCTCCTTTATTATCGTAGGCATAGTCGGAAGTATCTCATTCTGCCGGAAAATGGGTTCTCCACAAACCTATCACCTCACGACCAATGCCACCCTTTCCATTGATCGCTTTGTGCTGACCATCATCTATCCTGATAGACCTGAGTCCATGATCGATCTCAACATCCTTGAACCGGATGACCAAAGTGACCTGCTCAACCTGCTGCGTGAACGCTGGAATGGCACGCAGCGCATCTGGAATCCACGTTTAGGTGAAGAGATAGAGCTCGCCCTGATAGAGGCGGCGCGCCCTGCCGTGCTTGTATGAGCGAAAAAAACGAAATTCGTTTTTTTTCAGCGAAAATTTTTGAAAAACGCAAATTTGCTCTTGACATCTTCACAAACAAGTAGTATACTTACATTCTGCCAGACTATGTACATTAGTAACTGTAGTCAATATAGTATGCGACCTGTATCATTATTGGCGGGTACGCCCTGGCAGAAAAGTATAGATAGAACCGGAATTTAACTATACATCTTACCCCATAAGGATACTGAAAGCGCACACGAAATGCTGAAAAACCACATGAATTTTGGCTCATTTTTGCTGTGGTATCACAGGAAATGTTGAAGCGTACGTGGCGTTCATGTATGACTAGTACATGAGTACTACGTATAGGGAATAATGTAGCGTGTTTCGTTGTTTTTATCAGTAGATCTCTTTTGTGCTTAAATATCGGGTGGTGTGCAACGTGGGTGAGCCGAGAACAATTTGTTCGTGTAGGGGAGTAGGAGTAACCGCTTGCGAAAGCAATAGGCGGTTACTTTTCTTGTCATAGAACGTCTTTCAACACAGGCTTATTAAGATATCATCCTTTAGTAATATCTTTTCCGTTTTTTGTTTACGTAGAGATGCGCATTCCTCTTTATATGCGTATCTCTAATCGTTTCCTCATGTGGGCAATAAGGTGAGAGGAGAACACTACACATGGCAGTTAGCAGCAGGGCTGTGGCTCTCCCCGAGCGCGTCTCATTTGCACGTATCCCTGATATACGGCCGATGCCGGGGCTGATTCAAATTCAGCTTGATTCTTTTGAATGGTTTAAGAAAGAAGGTCTGCGCGAACTTTTTGCAGAAATCTCTCCTATTGAAGACTTTACAGGTAAAAATCTCAGTCTAGAATTTATTGTACCTCCTGAGCCGTTTGGCAAGCCCAAATATAACGAGGACGAGTGTCGTGACCGTGATGCCACATACTCCGCGCCTCTCAATGTCAAGGCTCGCCTCATCAACAAAGAGACTGGTGAAATCATCGAGAAGGACATCTTCATGGGTGATTTCCCTCTTATGACCAAAGAAGGTACTTTCATTATCAATGGCGCTGAGCGCGTCGTCGTCAGCCAGCTCGTGCGCTCTCCCGGCGTTTACTTTACCGCCGATGAGGACGCTACAACCGGTCGTAAACTCTTTGCCGCCAAGCTCATACCGGGCCGTGGCGCATGGCTAGAATTTGAGACCAGCAACAAAAATTTACTGACTGTCAAGATCGACCGCAAGCGCAAATTGCCTATCACTACGTTGCTGCGAGCTATCGCGAGCCTGGCAAAGGATCAGTATCATGCCGAAAACCTGGATCTCTCAACAGACCAGGGCATTCTGGATGCGTTCCGCGATGTGGATACTGATCCCAACATCCGCTACATCCAGGCTACGCTGGACCGCGACCCGGTGAAAAGAGAGGACGAGGCACTGCTCGAGCTCTATAAAAAATTGCGCCCCGGCGATCCCGCTACTATCGACAATGCCCGTTCGCTCGTTAAAAATCTCTTTTTTAACCCGCGTCGCTATGATCTTGGCAGTGTCGGTCGCTATAAGCTCAATCGAAAGCTTGACCTCTCTACTCCGCAAAGTGAGCGCATCCTGACCCAGGACGACCTGGTCAATATCATTCGCCGCCTGGTAGCGTTGAACAACGGACATGGCCGCAAAGACGACATCGACCATCTTGGCAACCGCCGCGTGCGCTGCGTTGGAGAGCTGATCCAGACGCAGTTCCGTGTCGGCCTCCTGCGTATGGAGCGTGTCGTAAAGGAGCGCATGAGTATCCAGGAGCCAGGTCAGGCTACACCGAATGCACTGATCAATATTCGCCCGGTCGTTGCCGCTATGAAGGAATTTTTCGGCGGTAGCCAGCTCTCGCAGTTCATGGACCAGACCAATGCCCTCGCTGAAATCGGCCATAAGCGCCGCCTCTCGGCCCTCGGCCCTGGTGGTCTCTCGCGCGAACGTGCTGGTTTCGACGTGCGTGACGTACATCAATCTCACTATGGTCGTATCTGCCCAATCGAGACCCCTGAAGGTCCAAATATCGGACTGATTGGTAACCTCGCTACCTATGGACAGATCAACCCTTATGGGTTCGTCGAGACGCCCTATCGTAAAGTGTATAAGCGGCTCCCTGTCAGCGACCGCCGCCTGATTGGTCGCGAATTTCGTGGCACCGTTGGTCGCGAGCGTGAAGATGTGGTCACCGCTGACGGCACAGTGTTGATCAAGGCGCGCGAACGTGTGCGTATTGACGAGGCACTCTACAACCGGTTAGTGGAGGTGCTTAAGGATGCAGAGGTGAGGATCAAGCCCTTCGTCACCGACGAGGTAGATTACCGCACCGCCGATGACGAAGAGAACTTCTGGATCGCTCAGGCTAATACCAGGCTGACCGAAAACAACGAGTTTGCCGATGAACGTGTCCTTGCTCGTTACGAGGGTGAGTTCGCCATGGAGAGCGCGGATAACATGGATTACATGGACGTATCGCCCCGTCAGACCGTTAGTGTCGCCACGGCGCTCATCCCATTCCTGGAGCATGACGATGTGAACCGTGCGCTCATGGGCGCGAACATGCAGCGTCAAGCTGTCCCTCTGTTGCGCCCGCAGTCACCCATCTGTGGTACGGGCATCGAGCGGCAGGTCGCTATTGACTCTGGTCAGGTACAGATCAGCAAAGTGAATGGTGAAGTCGTCTCGGCTACCGCGCGTATGGTCAACATCGTTGACGAACAGGGCGAAGTACATACGCATCGGTTGCGCAAGTTTGTGCGCTCTAATGCTGGAACCTGTATCAATCAGCGGCCACTCGTGCGCAAGGGCGACTACGTCAACGCCGGGCAAGTCATCGCTGATAGTTCATCGACAGAAAACGGGGAGCTTGCTCTTGGGCAAAACATTCTCGTCGCCTTCATGAGTTGGGAAGGTGGCAACTACGAGGACGCCATTCTCATCAGCGAACGCATCGTCCGTGAAGACTACTTTACCTCGATACATATCGAGAAGTATGAGGTCGATGCGCGCGATACCAAGCTTGGACCCGAGGAGATTACTCGCGATATACCTAATGTTGGTGAAGAGGGTTTGCGCAACCTGGATGAGCGCGGCATCATCTATGTCGGCGCGGAAGTAGGGCCGCAAGATATTCTCGTCGGTAAAATCACGCCAAAGGGCGAGACGGAATTGACGGCGGAAGAGAAACTCCTGCGAGCTATCTTCGGTGAAAAGGCCCGTGAAGTCAAAGATACTTCTCTGCGAGTACCTCACGGGGAGCGCGGCAAAGTTGTCGAAGTCAAAGTGTTCTCGCGTGACGCGGGTGATGAATTGCCTCCGGGCGTTAATCAACTCGTGCGAGTGAGCATTGCCCAGAAGCGCAAAATAGGAGCAGGCGACAAAATGGCTGGACGCCACGGGAACAAAGGCGTTATCTCGCGGGTATTGCCGATAGCAGATATGCCGTTTCTCCCCGATGGCACTCCGGTGGATATCATTCTAAACCCGTTGGGTGTGCCGCACCGCATGAATATTGGGCAGATCATGGAGACCCACCTGGGCTGGGCAGCCGAAAAATTGGGCTTCAAGATAGCTACCCCTGTATTCGACGGCGCTACCGAGGAGGACATCGAGGAGTTCCTGCGCCGCGCTAATCTGCCAGAGACTGGCAAGGTGCAGCTCTTTGATGGACGCACCGGGGAGCCATTTGACCACCCGATCACCGTTGGCTACACCTACATGTTGAAGCTAGCGCACCTGGTCGAAGACAAAGTGCATGCCCGTTCAACTGGTCCATACAGCCTGATAACGCAGCAACCTCTGGGTGGTAAGGCGCAGTTTGGTGGACAGCGTTTCGGCGAAATGGAAGTCTGGGCACTCGAGGCCTATGGCGCAGCCAACATACTCCAGGAGATCCTGACGGTCAAGTCGGACGATGTCGTAGGCCGTGTAAAAACCTACGAAGCTATCGTCAAAGGCGAAAACATCATGGAACCTGGCGTACCTGAATCCTTCAAAGTGCTGGTCAAAGAGTTGCAGAGCCTGGGCATCAATGTTGAAGTCCTTAACGAAGACGAACAAAAGATACAGTTCGTTGAAGATACATCCAACGATGTTATGCCCGAACTGGGTATCAATCTGTCCGGTTTCGAAGGCGACCACTGAAATAATATGTAGGGGCGACCCTTGCGGTCACCCTGAAACAACATGTAGGGGTGACTCTCGTGGTCGCCCTTCCGGACCGACGACCCTTGCGGTCGACCCTGGACTTAAAATAATTGACCTTGTGTGTGGATATTGGGTGAGTACTGACAGAGGGCGTATGCCCCGTTCTTTAAAATGTAATGCGACATGTAGGGGCGCCTACAGGTGCCCTGGGGTGGAATGGATGCCTGTAACGGACTGATCGTTCAGCGCGTTCTTATCACCAGGAGGCAACATGCTCGAAGTAAATGACTTTAACGCAATCCGTATTAGCCTCGCTAGCCCAGAACAGATTCGTGGTTGGAGCTATGGTGAGGTCACGAAACCAGAAACGATTAACTACCGAACGCTCAAGCCGGAAAAAGATGGCCTGTTCTGTGAACGTATCTTTGGACCAACCAAGGACTGGGAGTGCTACTGCGGTAAATATAAACGTGTTCGATTTAAAGGGATAGTCTGTGATAAGTGTGGTGTAGAGGTGGCGCGCTCAAAGGTACGCCGTGAGCGCATGGGACACATCGAACTGGCGTCCCCCGTGAGCCACATCTGGTACTTCAAGGGAACGCCCAGCCGTATCGGTCTCTTGCTTGACCTCTCACCACGTAACCTGGAGCGTATCCTCTACTTTGCCCTCTATGTCATCACTGATATTGATGAGGAGGCTCGTCAGCGTGAACTGATGCACCTGGACGAGGAGCTTCTCAAGCTGGATCAGAACCTGGATGTGCAGGTCGTAGAGCTGGTCGACCAGTTAAAGGATAGGCGCGACAGCGATATTCTCAAGTCGAGAAATCGCATTGATGAAGACCGGGTGGAGGCTGAGGCGCGCCGCGAACAAGAGTTGGAAGCTGCGAGACAGGCTGAGAGCGACACGCTGGCTCAGTTGCGCGCCGCGATGGGACAGGTAGCTGAAGAGGATATCATTTTTGAGCCAACAGGTCAGATTATCGTCGCTGAAGGTGACATCGTAACGCCAAAGCATATCGAATCGCTGGAGCAAAAAGCTGAGATTTGCCGAAACGATATCGCCGAGAATGCCCGTCGCGAGATCGAGGCAACGCGGTTGGGGAATGATCGCGACACTGAGCGTACTAAAATTGAATACCAGGGACAAATTGACTCGGCCCAATCCCGCTTGGAGTTGGAGCGGGTCAATAACAAGCAGCGCTTAGAGCAGTTGCGGCGCGATCTTGAGGGCCTCAAAAAGATGGACTTGCTGCAGGAGGGCCGCTATCGCGAGCTGAAAGATGCCTTTAGCGGGGTGTTCCGCGCGAGCATGGGGGCAGAGGCAGTACGTGAATTGATTGCTGGCCTGGACCTGGATAAATTGGCCGTCGACCTGCGCCGTGAAATTGGTTCGACGGTTGGACAGCGCCGTAAAAAGGCGACCAAGCGCTTGAAAGTGGTAGAAGCTTTCCGTAAGTCAAACACTTCACCTGAGTGGATGATCCTGACGGTCTTGCCAGTGCTGCCGCCCGACCTGCGCCCGATGGTGCAGCTTGACGGTGGCCGCTTCGCTACTTCGGATTTGAATGACCTGTATCGCCGCGTCATTAACCGCAATAACCGCCTCAAGCGGCTGTTGGAGTTGAGCGCTCCTGAGATCATCATTCGCAACGAGAAGCGCATGCTACAAGAAGCGTGTGATGCCCTCATCGATAACGGACGACGTGGTCGTGCAGTAGCTGGCTCAGGCAATCATAAACTCAAGAGCCTGTCAGATATGCTCAAGGGTAAACAGGGACGCTTCCGTCAGAATCTGCTCGGTAAACGCGTAGACTACTCCGGTCGTTCCGTTATCGTGGTCGGCCCGGAGTTGAAACTGCACCAGTGTGGCCTCCCCAAGAGAATGGCGCTGGAGCTCTTCAAGCCGTTTGTGATGCGGAAACTGGTGGAGCAGAACTTTGCTCACAATATCAAGAGCGCGAAACGTTTTGTGGAGCGCGTGAAGCCCGAGGTGTGGGATGTACTGGAAGAGGTCATCAAAGATCATCCCGTGCTACTGAACCGCGCCCCGACGCTGCACCGCCTTGGTATCCAGGCCTTCGAGGCAATATTGGTCGAGGGCAGTGCTATTCAACTGCATCCACTGGTCTGTTCAGCCTTCAACGCAGACTTTGACGGTGACCAGATGGCGGTGCATGTACCGCTCTCTGATAAAGCTCAGGATGAGGCCCGCCAGTTGATGCTCTCGACGCGCAACCTGCTTGCTCCAGGTACCGGCGAGCCATCGATTGGAGCCAGCCAGGATATGGTGTTGGGCTGTTTCTACCTGACGCAGGATCGTCCGAATCAGAAGGGCGAGGGGCGTGTCTTTACCGACGTCACCGAGGCGCTGCTGGCTTACCAGCAAGGTGTTGTCGCCTTACAAGCGCCGATTCAGGTGCGCCTGGGCGATGTCGATGTCTATGACAATCCTCCACCCGACAAGGCTACTATGACTGCGAATGGGAAGAGGGTCACAACAACAGTTGGGCGTGTCATTTTCAACCAGGCTCTGCCAGAGCGCCTGCGCTTCAAGAACTATGCCATGAAGAAAGAGAACCTGAGACAGGTAATCGGCGATTGCTTCAAGGAGTATGGGCGCGCAAAAACTGCTGAACTGGCTGACGAGATCAAACGCCTTGGCTTCACCTACGCGACAAAGGCTGGCGCAACTATCGCCATCAGCGATGTCAAAGTGCCGATCGGGAAGCAGGAGGAACTGGCCAAAGCGGATGCCAAGATCGTCGAGCTTGAAGAGCAGTACCGTGACGGTCTGATTACAGACCATGAGAAGTACCAGCAGACGGTCGATGTCTGGAACGAAGCGACCGATAATGTGACCAGGATGGTTGAGGCGACACTTGACCCATATGGTTCCATCTACACCATCGCCAAGTCGGGAGCTACGAAAGCGAAGTTCCAGCAGATCCGCCAGTTGTCGGGTATGCGTGGCTTGATGGCGAGTCCTTCGGGACGCATCATCGATGTGCCAATTCGCGGTAACTTCCGTGAAGGTTTGAGCGTGTTGGAGTACTTTATCAGTAGCCACGGCGCTCGTAAGGGTCTTGCTGACACCGCATTGCGTACAGCAGAGTCTGGTTACCTGACGCGTCGTTTGATCGACGTGGCACAGGATGTTATTGTCAACGATGAAGACTGTGGAACGACTGACGGCATTCTCATCAATGAGGCCGACTGCAAAGAAATGATGCTGCCGGATATTCGCAGTCGCCTGATAGGCCGCGTGCTGGCGGAGCCAATTCCTGGTTTTGACCATATCCTGCCAGGTGATGAACTGACCGACGACATGGTCGATGAGATCGTCAATGCTGGGGTCAAAGCGGTGCGTGTGCGTTCCGTACTCGCGTGCCTGGCACACCGGGGCATTTGCCGTAAGTGCTATGGACGCGATCTCGCGGCGAATTCGCTCGTGAAAATTGGGGCCGCGGTGGGTATTATCGCAGCCCAGTCAATCGGTGAGCCCGGTACACAGCTGACCATGCGTACCTTCCATACGGGTGGTATCGCGGGAGCGCAGGGAGACATTACGCAAGGTCTACCGCGCGTAGAGGAGCTCTTTGAGGCACGTGTGCCGAAGGACAAGGCGGAGATTAGCGAGATTGATGGTATCGTCGAGATCGTGAAGGATCCGAACACTAACGCTCGCACGGTTCGCGTCATCTCCTCGAACGTCTTCTTTGACGAGTACCCCCTGCCTGCCGGCAGCCAGGTCCTTGTCAACGATAAAGATCATATACAGAAAGATCAGATCGTCGCGATGATGCCCGCTGAAAATGGCAATGATCCTGTACCGGTGATGGCACGCACAGAGGGTGAGTTGAACGTCAATGCGGATGGCATACTGTCTATTCGCTTTGAGGAACGTGAAGAGCGTTCGTATCCCATCCCAGCTGCGCGAAACATTGTCGTGTCCGATGGTCAGAAGATCCAGGCTGGAACACCGATTACCGGTGGTCAGCGCGATCCGCAGGATGTCCTGCGCATTCAGGGACGCGAAGCAGTCCAGATGTATGTGGTCAAAGAAGTGCAGCGCGTGTACCGCAATACTGGTGTCTATATCAGTGACAAACACATTGAGGTCATCATTCGCCAGATGCTGCGCCGCGTCAAAGTAGACGAGCCCGGCGATACAGAGATGTTGCCGAATGACCTGGTAGATCGTTTTGTCTATGCGGATACCAATGCTCGTGTATTGGCGGAAGGCGGAGAACCTGCTACCGCGCAGACAGTGCTGCTGGGCGTCACCAAAGCCTCGCTCAATACCGATAGCTTCCTGGCTGCGGCTTCCTTCCAGGAGACGACGCGCGTGTTGACGGAAGCGGCTATTGAGGCTCGCACAGATCACCTGGTCGGCCTCAAGGAGAACGTGATCATTGGTAAACTGATACCGGCAGGCTCGGGTATCGCGCAACGCCGCCGCGAGCAGATTGCACGTCAGCAAGCTGCGGCGGCTCGGCTGGCGGCCACAAACGCGGCCTCTATGGCCGGAGTTGGCGCCGGTACTGTCGGGGTTGGCGCTAGTACTCTTGGAAACCCGATGCTGCACACCCTTGACAGTTTGGGCGAGGAGTGATACTATAGAAGCCCGCACGTGTTGAAAGTAGGGGCGCGGATTAACGCGCCCTCGTGAGGATAAAAGAGGATAGGGAGAACGTTCATTGCCGACGATCAATCAATTGGTCCGTAAGGGCCGATCAAACAAAGAGAGGCGGTCTAAGGCTCCGGCTTTGTTGTATTCGTACAATGCGTTGAAGAACCGGACTTCCCGCCTGCGTGGGTCGCCACAGAAACGTGGTGTGTGCACCCAGGTGCGTACAATGACGCCCAAAAAGCCGAATTCGGCAATGCGTAAGATTGCCCGTGTTCGTCTGACGAACCAGATGGAAGTAACCGCTTACATCCCTGGTGAGGGGCATAATCTGCAAGAGCACTCAGTGGTACTCATTCGTGGTGGACGCGTAAAGGATCTACCGAGCGTTCGTTACCACATCGTGCGAGGAACACTGGACAGTGACGGCGTCTCCAAGAGGCGCCAGGGCCGCTCACGGTATGGTGCCAAGCGACCGAAGCCCGGGCAGGCAGCTGCTGGTAGGGGCGGAAAAAAATAGGGGCGCAATAAAAGTATTGTGCCGGACCCGATACCACCTGAAACGTTCAGGCAGGTCGGACTATCACACGTCATCGCGAAAAGACGATTATGCGAGGATAATGAATAACGAATGCCGTGTTCTCGTCCTTTCGCAGTGAGAGTCGAGTGACCTCCATTTCTATGGATAGGCACCCGCGTGTAGGCGTCCGATAGAGATTGTAAGGAACATATCCCTGCAATTGAATCGACGCCTTTTCTGGTGTCTATTATCATCTATTCAGATACTAGAGAAGTTCAGGTTCCTATCGTGGGAGCCGGAGAGAACCAAGCAAGTTCGTTGATGAGGAGGCAGACTGTGCCAAGACGCAAAAGAGTCGTGCGGCGGCCAGATGTACCAGATGCAAAGTATAAGAGCCGCAATGTGGCTCGCTTCACCAGTAAATTGATGTTGGACGGGAAGCGCAGCCTGGCTGAGCGCATCATTTACGATGCGTTTGATACCATTGAAGTGAAGCAGAAGCGCCCCCCGCTCGATGTATTTGAGCAGGCGCTGAAGAATGCAACGCCTACAGTTGAAGTAAAGCCTCGCCGTGTCGGTGGTTCAACCTATCAAGTTCCGATAGATGTTCGCCGGGATCGTGGCAATGCACTGGCGATGCGCTGGCTCATTAAGTCGGCGCGCAGCCGTACAGGTCGCTCGATGTCGGAAAAACTTGCCAGTGAATTGATGGATGCCGCCGCCGGACAGGGTATGACCATTAAAAAACGTGAGGAGACCCACAAAATGGCGGAGTCTAACAAGGCCTTCGCGCATTATCGCTGGTAACTATATATCATGGTAAGAGAATTCCCACTCGAAAAAACTCGAAATATTGGTATTATTGCTCATATTGATGCTGGCAAAACCACTACTACTGAACGCATCCTCTTCTACACGAAGAAAATCCATCGCATGGGTGAAGTGCATGAAGGGGCGGCGACAATGGACTGGATGCCCCAGGAGCAGGAGCGCGGCATTACGATTACGTCTGCCGCGACAACGTGTTTCTGGCTTGATTACCGCATTAATATCATTGATACACCAGGCCACGTAGACTTCACCGCAGAGGTCGAACGGTCTCTGCGCGTCCTCGACGGCGGCGTGGTGGTCTTTGATGCCGTTGCTGGTGTCGAACCCCAATCTGAAACAGTGTGGCGCCAGGCGAACAAGTATAATGTTCCTCGTATCTGTTTCGTGAACAAAATGGATCGCGTTGGTGCTGATTTCTGGCGCACGGTGGATATGATCCGCGACCGCCTGGGTGCAGTACCGGTGCCTATTCAGATTCCTATTGGCCGCGAAAACAATTTTAAAGGATTTATCGATTTAATCGAACAGCAGTCAATCACCTTTACCGATGATCTTGGGACGAAATCGGACCATACAGATGTGCCCACGGGCATGGAGGCCGAGTTTGCGCAACACCGGGAGTATCTGATTGAGCGTGTGGCCGAGACTGATGAGGAGCTTACCCTCAAATATCTTGAAGGCGAGGAAATTACCAAAGAGGAGCTTATTGCAGCCCTGCGTAGAGCAACGATTGCCGGCACACTGGTGCCGGTCCTTTGTGGTACCGCTTTGAAAAATAAAGGCGTGCAGGCCATGCT
>CATPCK010000461.1 GCA_955652655.1 uncultured Ktedonobacteraceae bacterium
TATGGCACGACTCTCATTTGTGGCTTCGCCCGCTTAATGGGGTATCCGGTAGGTATCATTGCTAATAATGGTATCCTCTTTTCAGAAAGTGCTTTGAAAGCTACACATTTCATCGAGCTCTGTGCGCAGCGGCAGACGCCGTTGATCTTTTTACAGAATATTACAGGATTCATGGTCGGTCGCCAGTACGAGCATGGCGGCATAGCCAAAGACGGAGCGAAAATGGTCATGGCGGTTGCCAATGCCCCTGTACCGCGCTTCACCGTGATTATAGGTGGCTCATTCGGCGCCGGTAACTATGCTATGTGTGGACGCGCCTATGCGCCTCGACAGTTGTGGATGTGGCCCAATGCCCATATCTCAGTCATGGGTGGCGAACAGGCTGCCAGTGTACTCGCAACAGTCCGCCAGGAAGGGCTGGTCGCTCGCGGGAAAGGCATGAGCGAGGAGGAAGAGGCCGCTTTCAAACAGCCCATCCTCGACAAGTACGAGGCCGAGGGCAACCCCTACTATAGCACTGCCCGTCTCTGGGATGATGGCATCATTGATCCTCGTGATACACGCACCGTGCTTGCACTGGGGATTGCGGCATCGCTCAACGCACCAATGCCCGATACCCCCTTTGGCGTATTCAGAATGTAGATAATAACCTGTCCCGTCCATCAATAACTCTTAACAACATAATCCGCGCTCACCGCCGATTATGACTTTTCACAACATAACCTGGACATCAGTAGGAGCCGATTATGACTTTTCACAACATCATCCGGCCATACAGTAGGGGCCGATTTATCGCGCCCATAGCCGATTAATCGGCCCTCGGTCGATGTTCCAGTATCCGGATTAATTTGTCAATCTGCATTATCGGCCCTCGCGAGCAGCCCGCAATCAAGATGAACAATGAATTGAAAGTAGACACATGAGAAAAGGGTACGAACAATGACATATACACACATAACCGTCGAGCGCAGTTTTCAAGACAAGGTTGCAACCGTCACGATGCGGCGAGCAGAAGTACATAACGCCTTTAATACCCGGCTCATCCAGGACCTGCAGGCAGCTTTTAACGATCTCTTTGCCGATGAGAAACTTCACGCCGTCGTGCTGACCGGTGATGGCCCATCATTTAGCGCTGGAGCTGACCTCAATATGATGAAAGCGTCGGCAACGTTCACGCAGGAACAGAACTTGACCGATTCG
Organism: uncultured Ktedonobacteraceae bacterium; assembly: GCA_955652655.1. Taxonomy (GTDB): domain Bacteria; phylum Chloroflexota; class Ktedonobacteria; order Ktedonobacterales; family Ktedonobacteraceae; genus UBA11361. The sequence goes on from CATPCK010000461.1 coordinate 1,201, forward strand.
CTCCGCCTTGCAGATCTCTTCGATACGATCAATAGTTTCCCTTGCCCGGTGGTAGCACGTGTTAATGGTACCGCGATGGGTGGTGGAGCAGGTTTAATCGCTGTTTGTGATATCGTCATTGCAGCCGAGAGCGCTCGCCTGGCTTTCAGCGAAGTGAAACTGGGCATCGCGCCCGCAGTCATTTCACCCTACGTGGTACGTAAGATTGGTGAGACCCACGCTCGTGTCTTATTTGTAACAGGGGAACGCTTCAGCGCAACTCGTGGTCGTGAGATAGGCCTTGTACACACGGTCGTCCCCTTGCCAGAGCTTGACGCCGCGCTGGAAAGGACGCTTAACGAGTTGCTGAGTAGTGGGCCACAGGCACTACGCGCCTGCAAAGCGCTGGCACTGAATGTCGGCAGCATGCAGCATGAGACGGCTCGCAGATATACTGCCGAAACGATCGCTGCATTGCGTGTAAGCACTGAAGGTCAGGAAGGGTTACGCGCGTTTCTTGAGAAGCGCAAACCCAACTGGGTGTTATAAGATGTTCACAAAAATACTGATCGCCAACCGGGGCGAAATTGCCGTTCGCATCATGGCGACCTGCCGGGAGATGGGCATCCGCACTGTTGCGGTCTACTCTGAAGCCGACCGCAACGCGCTACATGTGCGAGAGGCTGACGAAGCCTATTTTATCGGTCCCGCTCCCGCGGCACAAAGCTACCTACATATCGGGACTATCATCAACACAGCAAAACTTTGCAATGCTGAGGCTATACATCCCGGCTACGGTTTCCTTGCTGAAAATACAGCCTTTGTCGAAGCCTGTTCCCAGGCAGGGATTGTTTTCATTGGCCCACCAGCCTCCGCAATGCGCCTGATGGGATCAAAGATTGCCGCGAAACAACTGGCGCAATCGGTCGGCGCGCCGGTTATTCCCGGTTACAACGGCGATAGTCAGGACGATGCTGTTTTGCTGGAAGAGGCAGAGCGCATTGGATTTCCCTTGCTCATCAAAGCTTCAGCTGGTGGCGGCGGCAAAGGAATGCGCGAAGTACACTCTCCTGTTGCTTTTATGGAGCAACTCGCGGGAGCACGACGGGAGGCACTGAGCGCGTTTGGAGATGATACCGTCTTTCTCGAGCGCTTGCTCCAGCATCCCCGCCATATCGAAATACAGGTGTTGGGTGATACCTTTGGCAATCTTATACATCTGGGCGAGCGCGAATGCTCCATCCAGCGCCGCCACCAAAAAATCCTGGAGGAGAGCCCTTCCGTCGCGCTAACTCCCGCTCTACGCGCTGAAATGGGAGTTACAGCAGTACGCATTGCTATGGCAGCCGGCTACGTTAATGCGGGTACAATAGAATTCATGCTCGATGCTGACAAACGTTTCTATTTTCTTGAGATGAATACACGTCTACAGGTAGAGCACCCGGTTACCGAAAGTGTTATAGGTATAGATCTTGTGCGCCACCAGCTACTGATCGCAGCCGGAGAGAAACTCCTCCTCAACCAGGAAGAGATAAGCCCCCGTGGTCATGCAATCGAAATGCGCCTGTACGCGGAAGACCCGCAGCAGGGCTTCCTTCCATCCACAGGTACGGTTACGCGCTTTATCAAACCTGAAGGACCCGGTATTCGCACTGACAATGGCATCGAAAGCGACGACGAAATTACGCAGTTTTATGATCCAATGGTCGCCAAAATCATTGTTTACGGGGAAAATCGTTCAGCAGCTATAGCACGTTCGCAAAAGGCCTTAGCACAATGCGCGGTATTTGGTGTCAAAACGAATATATCGCTACTTCAGACAATTGTCACTCACCCTGCATTTCAGGAAGGTCTGACGTATACCAGTTTCCTGCAAGAACATTCCCTGGCAGAGGATCATGCTACTCAAGAGCATGTGTCTATCCCAAACGAGGCGCTGATCGCTGCTGCACTGTATGACATTTCCAGCACAGGTATAACAAATGCTGCTAACAACGGTAATATCCAGGACGCACATTTCGTTCCTGGCGACATCTGGAATACCCTGGGCCCATGGCGTATGATTGGGGAAGCTTATCGCGTCAATTACACATGGTCTGGTGAAGAGCATAGCGTCGCTATAAGAAAAGCAGGGGATGGTGAATGGAGTATTCAGGTTGATACACAAACAGCAGAAAACGTCACCTGCACATTTGGCAATAATGGCCTTGTTTTACTTCGATGGAAAGCAAGCCAGAAGCGAGCCTATGTACAACGCTTCGAAGACGGAATAGATGTCATACTCCACGGGCGTATTTATCAGCTAGCGCGGCGCCAACCTCCTGATGTAGATACTGCCGCGAGAAGCAGTAATATCGCCGATACGCAGAAAATGCTCACGGCTCCTATGGCTGGTACCATTGTCAAGATTCAGGCACATGATGGCGATGCAGTGGAGCAACGCCAGGTGCTGGTAATCCTCAGTGCCATGAAGATGGAGCATGCTATCGTTGCCCCCTATGCTGGCAAAGTACGACATGTCTTTTACCGGGAAGGCGCGGTCGTCAAAGGTGGAGCGACAATCGTTGAAATGGAATGAGAAAGGATAATTTCATGCAAATAGGATTTATTGGTATTGGTGTCATGGGGCGCCCCATGTCCCTTCACCTCTTAAAGGCTGGCCATAACGTCACCATTTTCGCGCGTCATCCTGAAAAAGCAGGAGTACAAGAAGTAATCAACGCTGGAGCGAAGTTAGCGCCTTCACCTCGCGCTGTTGCTATGGCTTCCGATATGGTGATAACGATGGTACCAAATTCCGCACAGGCCGAAGAAGTGGTGTGCGGCCCACAAGGCATCCTCGTAGGCGCTCGAAAAGGGCTGATCATCATCGACATGAGCACTATTGCCCCGAGCACGAGCCGCAAACTGGCAGGCATAGCAGCGGAACGTAGTGTGCATTTTCTCGATGCTCCGGTGAGTGGTGGCTCACAAGGAGCAGAAAAGGGCGCCTTGACCATCATGGTCGGTGGCGAACGCGAGATATTTGAGCAGGCGCGACCGGTATTGGAGGCGATGGGCAAGCCAGAGAATATTTTCTACGTCGGGCCGCACGGGGCAGGAGAGGTTGTAAAGATCGTCAACAATATTCTGAGTGGTGTCATTGCCGCTGGCATCGTCGAGTCTTTCGTGCTGGGAGTCAAAGCCGGGGCCGATGTAGAGACGATGGCAAAGATTATTGGGGTGAGCAGCGGCGCCAGTTGGCAACTCTCCAACCAGTTTCCCGCGCGTGCCTTCAATGGGAGTTTTCAGCCAGGCTTTATGACCGATCTACTACATAAAGACCTGGGGCTGGCACTGGATTTAGCCGCCGAGAACCAGGCTCCCCTGGCCTTAACTGCACTAACACGTCAAATGTACGAAATGGCGCGTGCGGAAGGCTTTGGCCACGAAGATTACACCTCATTGCTCAAAGTCATGGAAAAGATAGCAGGCGTTGAAGTAAGAACCTAGCCCCCTAATCCCTTACTACAACTACTGCATAAACGAGAAGATCAAGTTATGTGAAATCGTCATGCCGAATACAAGCACAGCAGCCAGTCCAAAGTAGAGCAGGCTAAGAACAATGCGTTCTCCCACCGGGACGGTATAGTATGCACGAGTGTCTGGACTATTGGGCTGGGAGCGACGCGCCCAGAATTGAGTACCTGCTATTATCACAAAGAAGAGCAGCCAGGGAGAGAAATTACCATTTATCCATGACCAGATCTGGAAAGCAACAAGGCCCAGGAAACCCAGGATCCAGAAGCGCCGGTCAATCGCTGCCAGGACCCGCCCACCATCAAAAGGAACAATCGGAATGAGGTTGAACAGGTTCATGAAAAAGCCAAAGTAGGCAAGAGGAGCCCAGATGCTTCTTATATGTGGCGACTGGAGCGCAAAGAATAGACAAACCGAAGCGGCAATTGCACCGGCGATAGGGCCTGCAATCCCTACCTCTGCCTCATCTTTGGCATTTTTGGGCATCTGGCGCATAAATACAGCGGCACCAAGCAAAGGAATGAAGATCATTCCCCCAACAGGTATCCCTTTCAACTTCATCACAAGCGCATGCCCCATTTCGTGGATGAAGAGTAACGCCACCAACCCGACAGCAAACGGCCAACCAAAAATGTATGAGTAGACCACGATAGAGATAACGGCGGAAATACCAGCCCAACCAAACTTCAGGAAAACGCCGAGCAAAGGGAATTTCAGGAGGAGCGCAGCAAGAGCTGCACCGATACCGCCAAGGCCAGCGAGACCCTTACGTTTATTGTTACCGGTCTCGGACTTTTCACTGGCTGTTGGCTCATCCCGTCCAGCGCCAGTAGCGTAATCATCCGCGTTCGAAGCCCCGGTAAACTCTTGATACTCCGGCATCAGCGCGGGATCATAACTATTTACCACTGTAGGACCATGCACATAATCAGAATAGGATTTCAACTGTTGTACAGGTTGAGCAGAGCGAGGTGCTTTTGACGCATCAGGCTGGTAATAAGAAGGGTTAGCATAATCAGTTTCTTGTGCAGACTCGCTATATTCAGAAAAGTCATCAGGATTCCGGTGCATTATTGCCCTCAATTCTGGCTATGCTTTTGTTTCATCTTATATGAACATATTATATATTACGTAAACAGTATACGGGAGTTGCGTTATTCCCTGGGAACGTGTAAATACCCGCTTCGATCAAAGTTGTACACCAAAGATCTGATTGAGGAGCAAGATTTTTGTACTTAAGGGGGAAGTATTATTCCCCCTTCTTTACTCCCTCCATGTGCAGCCGCAACAAATTGAGGGCTGTCAGGATGGCGA
>CATPCK010000462.1 GCA_955652655.1 uncultured Ktedonobacteraceae bacterium
GCTCATTGCGTGCTAAACGAACCAGATAATCGTTTTGGCGCTCTGGTGGCTATAACTTGACCCATGCGGCAACGTCATCGCCAGTAGAGGACACGGCCGCCTTGCTATGTCGAGCGGCCGCGACGAGCAGTTCTTCTGGCACCTGTAACAATTCTGCCAGCGCCTCCTGTGCCGCTGTCAGCGTGCCAAAAGCGGGCGGAACTGGTGGCACACTGATTTCATAGTCCTCTTCTTCGTCCTCCTCTTCGTCATAGCCCCCTATCATGTGCTGACCGGCCAACCAGACGACATACAGCGCCCGCAGATCGCCTTCCATCAATTCATCGCGAATGGCGATGAGCGACCCCAGTTCATAGTCAATCCATTCGTCGGGCCCCTCCATCTCGCCAAAGTGGATATCGAGGATATCATGATCCGAGTGCCGGGTGAACGTGACAAAATCATCGAGATCGTAACCATCAATGAGATCGGCTGGCAAGATTCCATGTGGGAAGCGCAATGCCAGTTCGGGCGCGCCCCAGTTGGCCCAATAGAGAAAGCCATCGAAGAACTTGTGGAGCACGTCGATGGGATCGTGCTTGAAGTCACCCCAGTGATATTCGATGAGGGCGTGGGTGGAAGATGCTTCGATGTGACTGGAAAGGGCATTGACAGCATCGAGTTGCTCCCGTGTCAGAGGTCGATCGATGGTCATGAATTCGTAACGCTGGTATTCGCTCATTACTGCTGTCCTCCATGTGTCGTCAATGCTAGTGTATGAGGCACTCAATATCCTACAGTCATCTCATTCCTGGAGTTTCACAAGCAAATTATGTTGAGTGCAGTCTGGTCGCAGTTCTGTGTAAAGGCTGATATCAGCTTTTCCCGAAGTATACCACGCTTGACTGATGGAGACAAAGAGCTAGTAACGCTGAGGAAATACCAGTGGAACAAGCACCAACATTTGCCAGGCGGCAGCCTATGCAGGGAGCAGCGGCGCTCCTCCTCCTGCATGCCTGCGGGGAAGAGGAGCGCCGCCGTTGCAAGTGATGACCCGTCCAGGCTATCACGCTGCTGAGTTGTATTTGTACAACTGTGCAGTGCCGCCGAATCCGCCGGGACTGCTACTCGTTGAGCTCGATTGCCATTGGCTCGACGAGACGACCGTGCCATGCTGCTCAATCCAGGTAATCAGCGCGCTCTGGCTGCTTCCACCAGGGCTACCGCCACCACCGGAGCCGCTAATCAAGAAGAACTTTACCACCCCACTCTTGACCAGCGCGGCCAGTTGGGTCGTCGTTAAGATGGGGTCGCTGCCTGAGAACCCGCCCAGCGCCATAACAGGTTGGTTGGTCGCCAGGATAATGGCGTCCGCCTCATTTGAACTGACGACGGCGACCAGGTACTTCGCGCTGCCCTTGTGCGCTTCCAGGTACTTGACAAGCGCCGTATCCACGCTACTGCTTCCCCCCACTCCCGGGCCTGCGCCGGTTTGTCCGCTCGGTCCGGCGACAGGGAGGCTCGTCGTCTCGTTTGCTAGCACGGGGATTGTTGACCACACCGCCGAGGTCAGCATCAGCGCCAGCAGAGCGATACAGAGCGCCGATGCCACGACGCGCGCGTTCAGTTGGAGGCGGGGGGACAAGCGGGCTACGAATAGGATCGCTGCCGCCAGCACGCAGGGGATGGCGATCAGCGGGATCAGCCACGTTCCCCAGGAGGGGTCGCTCACGATGATGTGAATCTGCTCAAGAGCGGTCAGCAGGAGCGCCAGGGGTAGCAACCAGCCGCGCCAGCCGGAGCGCCGGTAATCCTGCCACATCACGACGACGCCGATGCCGAAGAGGGCGCAGATGGCCGGAGCAAATGTTGACAGGTAGTACTGGTGGAAGAAGCCCGCCACGCTGAAGAAGACGGCCATCGTCACCAGCCATATGCCCCACAAGATCAGCGAGTGCTGCTGTCGATCCTCCCGGAAGCGCGGGCGGCGCTGCCAGGCCAGGGCGAGTATGCCCAGGAGGGCCATCGGCAAGAGCCACACGATTTGCCCACCCAATGGCTCGTTGAAGAGCCGCAGCAGACCAGGATTGCCGGTATTGAACATACCGCTGCCGTTGCCACCACTGCCGCCGCTCCCAAAACCCTGAGGAGGTTGACCGGGGCCGCCGACCTCTGGCTGCGGAAAGTTTCTTCCGTTGAATGTTCCGCTACCTGCGCCAGCAGATGGGAATGACCCGGTCGTGTTCCCCCTTGTATTACTCGTACTATTGCCAGCATTGCTCCCACCAAAGCCGAATTGTCCCAGCAGGCGCTGGATGCCATTGTAGCCAAGCGCCAGGCTGACCTCAGAATTGTTTTGACTGGAACCGACGTAGGGCCGGCTCCCCGCCGGGGTCAGGTCCACTGCGACGGCCCAGGAGAGGGAAATGGTCAGCAGCAGCAGCGCCGCCAGAGCCAGGTGCACGATGCGCACCCGCAGGCGCCTGGGTGCGGCCAGCAGGTACAGCAGGCCATAGGCAGGCACGACGAGGTAGGCCTCCAGCATCTTGATATTGAAGCCGAGACCGGCGAAGACGGCGCAGAGCAGCAGCCAACGCAACTTGCCCGTCTCTGCCGCCCGCAGCACCGCCCAGGCCCCCAGCAGCATAACGAGTACCAGTGTGCTATCGATGGTGTTATTGCGGTTGGTCACCACGCTGATCGGGCTGATCGCCAGGGCCAATGCTGCTAGCAGGCCAGCTATCACCCCAAAATGGCGGCGCACCAGGTGATAGAGCAGTAATACCGACAGTACCCCTGCCAGCGCCTGCGGCAAGAAGATACTCAAAGGTGTAAAGCCGAAGATTTTGGCGCTGGCGGCTTGCAGCCAGAAGCCCAGGGGCGGCTTGTCAATGCTCACAAAACCACCCGGATCAAATGATACGAAAAAGAAGTTATGAAGATTATCCAGCATGCTCCTGATCGTGGAGGCATAATAAAGGTTGCCGAAGCCGTTATGTCCTAGTTGATAAAAGTTCATGAAGATCGAGATGAGCGTGACC
>CATPCK010000463.1 GCA_955652655.1 uncultured Ktedonobacteraceae bacterium
CCACTGAAGTACCACCCCTGGCGAAGGGCCTTCTCATTGGCATCTGGTCGATGCCAATACCCCTTAAAGGCTTCCGATGAAGAGAGGCTGACAATCACCTCACCCGGTGTGCCCGTGCCAACTACCTCAACAGGAAGCACGTAGCGCGTAGGATCAGCTGTTACGATACGTATCTCCTCGTGAAAGCCTGGTCGACCAGCACAGGTAGGTTTGCGATCCAGCCACGAGCAAATCGTGAAGGTATAAACCTCAGAACTGCCAAAGTGGTTCACAAAGACTTCAGGACGAAACCGCTCAAAGCAAGCCTGCGTAAGCGTTGAGGTCATTGCGGCTCCAGCATAGCCTATTTTGGTAAGCGCTCGCAGATCGTACTGATCGAGTTGAGGGCGGCTCACGAGATCATGATATAAGGTTGGTACCAGGTACAGACTGGTAATTTTCTCCCGGGCGAGAAGCTCCAAGGCTGCCTGTGGCTCATAGGCGGGCAGCAAAATAAGTTTTCCATTCAGGAAGGTAGTCACCAGCAGCGTGCGCATGCCCATCGTATGATAGAACGGCATCACACCAATGGTACTCTCAAAGAGCGTATACTGGTTCTGAATAATGTGAGCCTCAGCGGCACTTGCTTCATTGAGGTGAGAGCGCGGCACACCTTTAGGACGCCCCGTCGTTCCCGAAGTGTAGAGCATGATGGCAGTGGCATCGTCGGAAATAGCTGGCACTGCTTGCAGGGATGCTCCACGCTGTCGCAATGGCTCAAAGGTATCCGAGCCAGAGCTTGCACCAACAGCATAAGCCCTGGCTGAACTTTGCGTTTGTTTGAGGGCAGCTTCAATTGTTACGCGGTTTTCTTCCTCATAAAAGACAAGGACTGGCTCTGCATCACCAATGCAGTAGACAAGCTCGGCAAGCGACATGCGGAAATTGACGGGCGTATAGATGAGCCCCAACAACTGGCATGTCCAGTATATGACCAGATTTTCGCGGTGATTTTTCAAGACCACCAGCACATGGTCACCCTGCTTCACACCTGATTGCTGCACATTGGCGGCGACCGTTGAGACCTCTTCATAGAGATCCCGGTATGACCAGCGAACCTGGTCGTCTACCACAGCAGTTGCTTCTGGAAATCGCTTGACAGCTTGAACGAAGTATTGGGCGAGATGCATCTGCATTCATCCTTCCCAGGGGTTCTTTATTTTCCCCCATAATCAGGCGTGAATAACCCATTTGCGTCATAAGTGCGCCTCTAGAGTTAGCAACCTACGTTAATTCCCGTAACGCTGACATGATGCCGTGATAACCTGTGCAGCGACAGAGATGCCCACTCAGCACATCGACTATCTCCTCTTCTTTCTTCTTCTGTCCCACCACCTCTGCCATAGCCGAGGCCACAATTCCTGGCGTACAAAAGCCGCACTGTAAGGCGTGGTTTTCCGTGAAGGCTTGATAGACGGCGGGGAAGTCAGGGTGTTTTGCCAGACCTTCTATCGTGGTAATCTCAGCATCCGTCACGGATACAGCAAGCATCAGGCAGCTTCGGACCGCCGCGCCATTCACCAGCACTGTACATGCGCCGCACACGCCATGTTCACAGCCAACGTGCGTTCCTGTCAGCCCACATTCCTGGCGCAGGAAGTCGCTCAGCAGCATGCGAGGCTCAATCGCAGCGCGATACTGGCGACCATTCACATGAAGAGTAACCAGTGTCAACGTATCAGCCTTGATCCACTCCATGATTGCCCTCCTTTGCCAGTGCGTCCTCATACGCAGCATCTAAGACAGAAGCGATCAAAACGCTTGCTAACTGTCGGCGGTACGAAGAGGATGCCTGATAGTCGTCTGCGCAATCCAACCGGTTTACTACTGCCTTTGCTACCATCCTCACACGCTCCTTTGCCCAATGCTCACCTACTACCTCTCGTACTTCGTCTACAAGTAACGGTGTATCAGTTACACCGCCCAGGCCAAGCCGCACATGCTTCACTGTTCGGTCGCTCCCTATTTTCATCGTGCAAGCGGCGGCCAGAAGAGCAAAATCGCCATGACGCCGTCGATACTCCTTGAAAGCTATACCCTCTTCTGGCGCAGGGAGCCGCCACAGCGTTTTCGTCAGCATCTCGCCCGGCTCAATTGCTGTGGTGAAATAGGACTGAAAAAACTCCTCTGCTGCCACCTGCCGTTCGCCGCGTGTACTTTGAATAATGGCAGTCCCACCCAATGTGAGAAAGAGCAATGGAAGCTCGGCAGATGGATCAGCATGTGCCAGGCTCCCCCCTACTGTTCCCTGATTTCTTGTTTGCGGGTGTCCAACATATGTCAGTGCTGTATGAATGAGCCTGGCACGCGGTTCCTCTAAAGCGTATCGTTCAAGCTGCCGCTGCCGCACCAATGCTCCAACTTCCAGCAATGTCGTGGCGGGGCTCTGCACCCCTGCCAGGTTCGTTTCCAATCGCCCTAACGTTGCTAATGCCGCAAGCCTATTTATATCAATCAGCGCCTTTGGCTGTGCCAGCCGCATATTCAACATCGGGAGCAAGCTCTGACCACCAGCGAGCACTTTGGCTTCGAGATCATTATCTGCTAGAACGGAGAGAGCTTCATCCAGTGTATCGACACGAATATAGTCAAATGCGGATGGTTTCATGTGACTCCTCTCTTTTCGGCTGTCCAGCAGGGGCATTCCTCTGGCAAAGCAAATCCCATACCCGTGTGGGAGAGAGGGGCAAGGCGGCAGGCTCTACACCGAGGGCATCTGCTACGGCATTGGCAATCGCAGCTCCGACGCTCATCGTATTTCCCTCGCCAAGCCCCTTCGCTCCAAGTGGTGTGAGAGGAGAAGGTGTCTCCTGGTGTGCGATTTCCACTGGAGGCATTTCGCCAACTGTCGGACAAAGATAATCCATAAACGACCCGTTAAGCAGTTGGCCCTCCTCGTCATAGACCATCTCCTCAAAGAGCGCACTGCCAAGTCCATGCGCCAGACCACCTAAAATCTGACCGTGAGCCAGCCTGGGATTCAGTAGCCGCCCCGCATCGTGGACGGTGATGTAGTCCAGCACTTTTATTTCTGCGGTTTCGGGGTTGATCTGCACCTTGACGACATCGACGAGGAATCCGTAGGTAGCCGATGAATTCACCTGGTCTTTTTCGTTTGGTGGAGTGACCGTCGGAATTGTGTAATAGGAGGTCTCATACACTCCAGGTTCGACACCCCCTGGAAGCTCTGTCGGACTCCAATGCGTCAATCCGGCCAGGCGTCGAATTGAGAGACCCGCATCTTTATCGCCGTGATAGACACGGCCTGCCTGCAGGTGCAATGCTGCTTCGGGAACCTGTAGTTGCCCGGCTGCAAGATGCAGAAGTTTACTTCTCACACGCATGGCGGCAGTGTAGACGGCACTGGAGCCAGCCGGAGCAAATCGGCTAGAATAGCTTCCCGAGGCAACCGACCAGGGGCTTGTTGCCGTGTCCATTTCTGCGATGACGCGAATGCTGCGCGGCTCCACATCCAGCACTTCTGCTACGATTTGCTGCACGACCGTCTCATGCCCTTGACCTTCCGGTGTAGTATCAATACGCGCTGTGATGCCGCCAAGCGCATCTATCGCTATAGTGGCGGCGGCAGTGCAGCCTGACTTCGGCAATTGCCTGGCTCGCTCTTCTGCCGTAAACGCAACACCGAGATAGCCCATATTTGACCCCGACGGCTCGACGACGGCTGCCATTCCAATACCTTGTAGGGGCCGATTTATCGAGCTCGACGGTCCTTGCCCCGTTCCATTTCGGCTACGCTGCTGTTCCTCCCGAAAAGCCCGGTAGTCACTAAGCTCCAGTGCCTTGTCCAGCACAGACTCATAGTTACCGCTATCATAGAGTCCACCTGTGAGCGTGCGGTAAGGGAATTGGTCAGGGCGAATGAAATTTCGCCGCCGTATCTCCGCAGGATCGAGGCCTAGATGATGTGTCGCGATATCCATAAAGCGCTCTAATGTAAAGTACAGTTGTGGTCCACCGTAGCCTCGAATCAGACCTGTCGGCAAACGATTCGTCATGATTGCGTAGTTGTCCATGTACAGTGCAGGAATATCGTATGCTCCCGTGGTATCACCATGTGTTCGATACAGCGTGGCAGGTTCTGGCGCTCGGATATAAGCTCCAACGTCATCGTACTGCGTCAGCTTCAGGGCAAGTACACGACCACTCTCGTCAAGCGCACCGGTGATATATGAAACCCTGTCAGTTCCGCTCGAACTCGCTTTGAGATGCTCCATGCGATCTTCAATCCAGCGCACAGGACACCCCACTAGCTTAGAGGCTAAAGCGATCAGCGTAATATAGGGATAGACCGCAGACTTGATTCCATAGGAGCCGCCAATATCAGCGGGAACGCATAGGCGTAACTGCTGAGTCCCAATTTTTAGCGCCTGGGCCATCACGGTATGGAGAGTAAAGGGACCATGAAAGTTGGCCCAAACGGTGTACTCATTGGTTCCAGAAGCGTAGTTCGCTATCACCCCATACGTTTCTATAGGTGTTGCGTTAGTTTTGGGAAATTCAAAACGGGCACTGATAACATGAGGTGCATCCTTCAAGGGCTGTTCCCATTCTCCATAGGAGAAGATGCGGTGATTGGCAACATTGCTCCCCACATTCTCATGCAAAACTGCACTTTCCGCTTGAATCGCCGCTTCGACACCCATGATCGCTGGCAGAGGATCATACTCCACATGAACGAGTTCTGCTGCATCCTCCGCAACGTAACGTGAATCGGCTACGACGACTGCTACAGGCTCACCAACGAATCGTACCTTGTCTATCGCCACCGGGTAATACTCGATGGGTGCAGGCACTCCTACAGAGAAAGGTCGCATCTCCCGCCGCACATCGGCTCCTGTAATCACTCCCACGACTCCTGGAAGCTGAAGGGCTGCCTTCACATCAATGTGCCCTATGTGGGCATGCGCATAGGGGCTCCGAACGATAGCGGCAACTTCGCATCCGGGGAAGGGCTCTAAGTCATCGATATAGCGCCCAGTCCCACGCATCAGGCGTTCATCCTCTACCCGAGGGAGCGACTTTCCAATCCAGCGAAACTGTTCGGATTCCATCAGTTCTGCTCCTTAGAATCGGTCGTTCTTCCAATAACCTGCATAAAGTATAGATCATGATCTATATAAAAGTATAGGCCAGCAGCGAATGAACCAACGGG
>CATPCK010000464.1 GCA_955652655.1 uncultured Ktedonobacteraceae bacterium
ACCATTAAAGAGCAGTGTCACCGTCCGCCCGGCGTAGCTGGACAACTTGCTCGTCACGTTGAAACTCACCTGCTGCCAGTTGTTCGTGGCATTGGTGTTGCAGGAGTGCTGCAATTTCCCAATGGCTTTTCCACTACTATCTAGCAGCGATACAGTAAGGGCATCTCTACACGAATGCGATGTGCGCGTTGTGTAGCCATACCACCAGTAACTCAATGTGATAGCGCTTGCATTGCCCGGCACAGTAAAGTCTTGCGCGATACTATCGTCGCAGTTGCCGTAGCCACAGAGATCCGCACTGTACTGCCCACTATGGGGATTCGTTGTATCCACGATTTCATAGCCGCTGCCGGATGTCTCCCGCCACGGGTCAGTTCCCTGCTCGAAGTCGCCGTTCTGAATCAGTGAACCAGAGGGAGGCGGTGGCGGAACCGGTGTGTTAGTCGGATTCGTTGTGGGCGATGGCGCGGGCGTGTTGGTTGCAGTTGGACTGGGCACAGGTGTATTCGTTGGCGAAGGCGTCGCCGTTGGACTGGTCGTGGGGGATGGATTGGGCGTGTTCCCACCGGCGATATCGCGGGCGATATTGTAAACATCGGGCGACCCAAGACCGCTGGCGAGATCATAATTTGCCGTCGCGGGATAGAAAAGGTTATTGCCGCTGCTCACATCATGGAAGGGAGCAAACTGTTGCTGCGCGCTTTCCAGGCTATACAATACCGGATTGGCAAAACCCACGCGCGATTTGCCCTGTTTTTGCAGGTACTCATTGATGCTTGCCGTGCTGCCAGCCCAGAATGGCGCGGCGGCACTCGTCCCTCCGACGACAATCCAGCCAGCTGAAGGACACCCGGCGGCAGAGACGGTACAGTACACCGAGTAACCTGTGGCCGGGTCGGCGTCCGCTGAGACATCCGGTACCTCGCGGTTGCCATTGCTATACTGATTCTGCACGCCAGGGCCCGTCTGCCAGCTGGGTTCCTTGAAGGTGTTACTGAGACCGCCGCCGCCACCTGATCCTTTAGGGCTGCGCTGTGTATCCGAGGGATTGCTCCACACGGACTCACTGCCATAGGTGCCATTACTGACCTGAAGGTTTGTGCCACCAACGCCGGTAATGTAGGGATCACCCGCGGGCGAATCGACTGCCAGGTTGGTATCATTACAGTCATAGGCACCAGAGTCGCCAGAGGCGGCGAACATAGCGATGCCCTGCGCGGCTCCCTGCTTAAAAATGGTATCCAGCGTTTGCAGTTCCGCGGCACCCGAAGCCGTCTCACACTCACCCCAGCTGATGGTGGTAACCTGCGCTTTATTGTCGGTGACGATCTTGTTGTAGGTGTCGTTCACACCCTGCGTCGTGTTTGGCCCCTCGTAAACGACCTGTGTTGCTTTGGGCGCCATTGCCGCTACAACTTCGATATCCAGTTCGACCTCGATAGCCCCCTGCCCGGCAGAGCCATCAAAGCCATCCACCAGCACATTGCTGATAGCTGGACTGCCCAGGTTGTAGGTCTGCAGGTACTGTGTTATATCGCTGCTCTGATAGCCGTCCAACTCAAATACAGCCACCGTCTGATTGTTGCCCAGAACTCCTGCCTGCTGGAGCGGGCCCGAGTCATAGGCTGCTACCAGGTCGGCGGGCTTGAATCCGGACTGAGCGTTCGGTTGAGCATGCAACGAGCGTTTACCTAAGCCCGGTTTTTTACCCTCTGGATGCAGGCGATGCAAAAGCGGGTGCAGCTTCACGCTGTTATCAAGACCACCAATCGAGGCGATAAGCGATGAAAGCGAGGCAGGAATAGTCGGCGCACCGGCGTTGGCATAAAAGGTGTGCTTGCCCAGCTGGTAATTATTAATGCTGATTTGAAAGGTGGCCTCAGCCTGAGCAATAGTGGCCCTGGCATCGATCAATAGCCCATTCGGTGCAATGCTGGTTACAGTCAGGCCATGGTTACGTAAATAGGCAGCGACCTGTTGCTGCTGTTCTGGAGTGGGGCCGAATTCACCGGCAAACTCCTGGGGCGTGAGAAAATGATGATACATGGAGGAACGAGGATCATACAGGTTGCGTAGCAAGCTCTCCAATTCTTGCTGGTTGCGGGGATGCAAGCCGATCGAGAGGTCCAATTGCTGGTCTCCATTGGCGGCTCCGAGCAATTGTGCATGTTTGACAAGCGGAACGGTCTGTCCATCGATGGGGGTACGTTGATCTTGCCTGGCTTGAGCAATTACGCGCATACTCAAGAAACTGACGCCAATCACAACCAGGACGACAATAGCTATTCCAAGCCTGTTCAGAAATTTACGCTGCATGTGGCTCTCCAAATCAAATAAACGCAATACGACACAATGGTATACAAAGATAAACGGCACCCTGGCAGACCTTGGGGGATTTTTTGTAGACCATCAATAACTTTGCAATTATAAGGATTGTTTCATATAATGAAGAAAAAGCTGTGGGATGCAGGGAACGAGGTGCCCACAGAAAACCTCTTTCCTCCCTTGAGGGAATGATTTGGAAGGATCAAAAAGCGCATGGCAAAAATCGCGTTCAAAAAGATCACCAAGCAATACGATGGAACGGCCAAACCTGCAGTCGACGCAGTCACATTTGAACTACAGGAAGGCACCACCTGTATGCTGGTGGGAACCTCGGGTTCCGGCAAAACGACCCTGCTGCGCATGGTCAACCGTTTGATCGAACCGACCGCCGGCGAAATCCTCATCGACGGCAAAAACGTGCTCGAGGAAAACCCTATTTTGTTACGCCGCCGCATCGGCTACGTCATTCAGCAAGTCGGCCTCTTTCCACACATGAACATCGCGGAGAACGTGCGCGTCACAGCCGAAATTGCCGGCGGATGGACAAAGCAGCGTCTCGCCGAGCGCGTCGATGAGCTTTTGGACCTGGCTGGCTTGCCACCCGCCGAATATCGCTCGCGCTTCCCACGTCAGCTCTCTGGTGGGCAACAGCAGCGTGTAGGGCTGGCACGCGCACTGGCGACCGATCCCGCAATTCTCTTGATGGACGAACCATTCGGCGCCCTCGATGCTATTACTCGTGCACGTATGCAGGAAGAACTGCTCCGTATACAGCGAGACGTCCATAAAACGATTCTTTTCGTCTCGCACGACATCGAAGAGGCATTCAAACTGGGCGACCAGATCGCGGTTCTCTCAGAGGGCAAACTTATACAGCTTGGCTCGCCGATCGAGCTGCTCGCAAATCCAGCCGACGACTTCGTACGGCAGCTAGTGGGAGCAGATAGTATCCTGCGCCAGCTACAGTACCTCCCAGTTTCAACAGCAATGGTGAACGAACTGGACAGTAATGCCGCTGCTGATAGCAGCGTACTTCCCAGTTGCTCATCCTCCGCAACCCTGCTCCAGGCTATGTTTACCCTAATCGAGAAAAATGTGACCGCGCTCAACGTCTATGACGAGGAGGCGCAAGAACACATTGGCTATGTCACCCTTACCAGCATCAATCGCGAAGTTACAAAGACCCACAGCGAGCTGGCCGCAAAGTAGCTCGAATTCTCGAATTAAGGAACATTGACTTTGGACGGCATATCAACACACAGCAGCACGGTGGCACCACTGCCGTCGAGAGCCAGGAGGATGTAGCTCGGAATTTATCGTGCTGCTGCCTTTGGATCCCCCGCTTCCTCAACATCATGACCTTCGCTCAGCATAAAAATCGAGTGCTGAGAGCGCCAGGCTTACCGGTATTTGGAGCACACGCCACGCCTCACTTCTAACCGTCCCAGGCGGTGAACAAACATTCGAAAGGTCCTGTTGTGATCTCTCATTCTTTGCTATACGTAGTATTACCATGCTATCATGTAGTGGCATACAGGAGATAAGCGATCAACAAAATCAACCTGAACGATTGAGGCAGGCAAGAAGGAGAGCACAAGAGAGACCGTCTGAACCTGCGTTTTCGTAGTATTGTGATGGAGACGATGCATGAGTTACCTGTTCA
>CATPCK010000465.1 GCA_955652655.1 uncultured Ktedonobacteraceae bacterium
CTGATCTTGCGACATAAAAATTTCGTTGGTTGAATGAACAGAAGTATGGTCTATTTTGCGCGATGATACGACGCGATGCCCTTTGCTGATGAGGAGGGTTTCGACGTTGCCAAAGATTTCCTGCATGTGTTTGGCGATGGAGAGTATGCCACGGTCTTTGGCGCCTACGACGTAGAGTTGTCCGCCAGATTTGAGGGCATAGGCGGCTATTTGCAGGCCATAGAGCGTCCATGTTTTGGCCGGTTGATAGAGCATGTTCATAATGGCGATATCCATGGTTGCCGGTGGTTCTTTTGAGACATATTCATGGAAAGGAATGTGACGAAGGTTGCGAGAGGGTGAGATCTGCTGTTGTGCCTGATGCAGGGAGGCGATATTGTCTTCTGCGAGGGTGATGGCGCCGGTGGTAATGTGTTGTGCCGCTGTGTATACGAATGGGTCGGCGGCGGAGTTTAGAAAGAGGACGTGTTGATGTGGGGTCAGTTGTATAGTGTTGTTTAATAGATGTGTCTGGAGTGTCATGTGTGGCCCTCTATGTTGATTGTGCTTGTTTAGATGATATCACGAATGTTGTGAGGAGTGTATCACTTTTTTGTGGTGTGACTTCTAATGTGACTATTCTTTTGGGGGGACGAGAATGCGGTCATGTTAGAGGAGGGGGACGATAAAGGGAAGAGGGGAGGCGACATCAAGACCACATCAGGAGGGAGACCGCAAGGTGAAGAGGGAGATCACCCCCCCTACGGGTGGACGGGGAATGGTGGAGACCCGTGATTTCAAGAAGAGCTATTCAGTTCTTGCCAGTCCTGGGCGAATTTCTTGATGGCTTCATCTGTTTGCGGGTCAGTGATCATGTCTAACAGGACCTGGGGGGTGGCGGTTATGTCGTGTGCTCCCGCGGTGAGAGCGGAGACGGCCTCTGACGGTGATTTGATGCTGGCCACAAGTATGCGCGTGGGGAGGTGCTGTTTATGCAGCAATGCGGCCATTTCAGCGATGCGTTGGCTGGCATCTACACCTGAACGCTGCAGGCGGTTAAAGTAAGGGATAACGAAATCGGCTCTCGCCATGGCTGCGGTATATGCCTGGGCTGTGGTAGTAACTGCCGTAAACGCAATGCGCTGGGTCGGCAGCATTTTTCTCAATTGGCGGGCCATGCGCATGCCTGTCTGTGTCATGGGTATCTTGTGAATAAAGCGCACGGTATCTGCTCCAAGAATGTCTAGCGCGGTCTGCCAGGAGGAACGGGCCTCTTGCAGCATCTCCTCTTCAAGCAGAGAGCCGGGCTGCATAAAAACCAGGCTATCCGATATATTCAACGACTGCAGCAAGCCATCTATCAAATCTTCACGATTCAGGTTTTGTCCACGTTTGTGTGCTGCCAGCAAGATTGATGGGTTGGTGGTTACACCCGCCAGCGGCACGATGCGGGCGATATGCGCGATATCCTCAAGAAAGGCACTATCAACGTAGAGGGCCATATGGGTTGCTCCGTTCTTGTTTGTTATGCGTATGTTATCCTGGATATATGTAGTATACCCCGTTTATCAAAGTGACATATTAAGGAGAAAAGGTATGAGCGGACTACGGCCGTTTCGTTTCGGGGTGATCTGCGAGCAGATGCAGTCCGCTGAAGAATGGGTCACGAAGGCTCGCCAGGCCGAGGACTACGGCTATGCGACATTCTTGATACGAGATCACTTTATCAAGGAGTCTTTCGGAGACCAGCTGGCACCGATGATTGCTTTAATGGCGGCTGCCAGTGTTACAAAGACGCTGCGGGTTGGAAGCCTGGTGCTTGACAACGACTACAGGCATCCGGTGATGTTGGCGAAAGAAGCGGCGCAGTACGGGTTCTCCTATTTCGTCGTTTCCGATGCGAATATGGAGGCGTTTGTTCCCATTGTGGCCCGCCTCGCTGGTGATAAGAGGCGGTAATTGCAGAGTATTGTGCAGGATTGGCGAAAGATGAACAAAATGTAATGTTTCTTTTTAGAAGTTCTGCGAAATGCTAGCGGGATTCTATGAATATTTTGTCATGTAGCCACCAGCTATTTTCATTGGTTGATCATGGTAATAGAGTATAGTATGTTTCATGGTGGTGGTGAGAGAGTGTGCTGGATGTGACGAGGAAACGTGGGAATGGGAAGTTGAGGAGAGGAGAAGAGATCCGGCAAGAAGACTTTGGGGGAAGTTAGTAGACTTTGGGGGAAGTCGAGTCACTTTTGCATGTAGTGCTATATTGAGCTGAGCTATGCAAAGGTAGCGGGGTATTTGATCGAGTTACGTGGAGAGAGAGTAGATGTGGAAGCCTCAAGGGTATGTTCCTTGAGGCTTTTGTGGTTCTTGGGATATGTTTCGCCTCTTGTTCAAGCGCTCTAAAAGCGCATCTAGAGCCAATCAAGACAGCCGAGATAAAAACCTGAAGACATAAAAAGTTGCAAATTTTCTCCATATCTTGAGGCTTACACAACACTTTTACCCCTGAAGGATTACCAAACTTCAGGGGTAAAAG
>CATPCK010000466.1 GCA_955652655.1 uncultured Ktedonobacteraceae bacterium
CAGCACAATCTCCTGAGAGATGCGCATCTCGCGATCACCGCCGTACAAACGTGCTGAAAGCTCGCGGTCGGGTGGTGCATTGGGAGCCACGTCCGTATCAATCAGGTACAGGGTAATACGTCCTACCTGCACTTTCCATACCTTCGCGTGAATGTGTCGTCCGGGTAGTTCGACTGTAATCATAATTTCGTTGCCTTTGGCATCGCAAGCGGGTATCGCTGGTGCTTCCGAAAAATGGAGTTTGTCATACGAAGCCTCTTGCACACCTTCGCGAGTAATGCCCTGGCGGAAATACCCCTGCGGGTAGAGAAAACCTACCCCAACGAAAGGCAGGCCGAGATCGCTGGCTTCCTTACAATGATCACCTGAGAGTATGCCAAGACCACCGGAGTAGATGGGCAGTGATTCATGCAGACCAAACTCGGCAGAAAAATAAGCGATGACGCGATCGCTTAGTTCAGGATAAGTGCGTGAGAACCATGTTTCATGTGTTGCAGGATGCATATAGGCATCGAAGTTACTGAGAACAGTCTCGTAGCGCTGCAAATAGTCGGCCTCGTTTGCCGCCGCTTCGAGTCGTTCTGGCTGCACCTCGCTCAAGAAGCGCACTGGGTTATGTCCAACAACATCCCACAGGTCAGAATCAAGTGTACTATACAAGGCGCGTGCCTCTGGATGCCAACTCCACCACAAATTATATGCAAGTTCGTATAAACGGTTGACGCGGGAGGGCATGATGGGAAAGACCGTCATGCGACCATATACTTTCACAGGGTTAGGTATCCTTTCTTCACATATCGCTAGCTTCAGTATATCTTGCCAGGGAATATGAGGTCAACTGTGGCCGTCTGGCCGTCCTTCCTGATTGCCTTTACTGCGAAATTGTTCTATACTGGACAGGTTACATCAGATGATGTAGACTCAGCACAACAATCCCTGTTCAGAGAGGCGGTAGCATGGCAAAGAAGCAACCTCGACTTCCTGCGAAGAGCGACTCCACAACACAGTGGTTTCGTGTAATAAGTGGAGTTGTGGGAGGTATACTGCTGGGTTTAGCAGGGCTATGGCTCGCCTGGTTATTGCTTCACCAGTTTGCTGGAAACACAATACCAGCTCCGCCATCTCCGCCAATTATTGGCGCTTTCCCTACCAGTCCAACGGATAGTCAAATTGCTCCCCTCACTGCTGAAGGGATTACACTTGGTCATCCCAGTCAAACGCCCACATTGAGCCAGCAGCAGGCATTGCTCATCGCCAGCCAGCTTGAGCCGGGTGCTACCAGCAAATCCAAAACGACCAGCGCCCAATATGTGTTGTTGAGCTATCCTGACAAGAGCACTCCTGCTGCTCATCCCGATTATCACGATGTGCCGACCTGGATGATCCTGTATCAAAGAATTCCGCTCGAACCTGCTGACGCATCGCTCGATCCTACTCCATTCCCACATTCGTCTTACGACCTCTATGTTTTCTTAGATGCGAATAGCGGAAAAGAACTACTGGCAATACAGGTGTAGATCAGGAAAAGACGAGTCCGTAATTCTAATTGCCTGGGTAGATGTCTAAAAAATGACAGAAGCATTTCCAAACGACACACCACAACAACGCGCATTTAGAGCATTTGAAACCCTGGTTGCGGGCGAAGATACTGCCATCGACCTATCCCTTGCAGCACTCTTAATCGCCAACCTGGAATATCCCGAGCTCAATATTGCGCACTATATGGCACAGCTCGATTCGCTAGCAGACCGTGTTCGGGTGTTGCTGGGTTTGTCTGGAACTGGCATCCCTGATCAGCTTCCGGTGAATATAGATGTACCTACCGTGATTGCAGCCATGAATACAGTACTTTTCGACCAGGAACAATTTCATGGCAACACAGAAGATTACTACAACTCGTCCAATAGCTTTCTTAATGATGTGTTAGAGCGACATACAGGTATTCCAATCGCACTTTCACTGCTATATATGGAGGTTGGCCGGCGGGTAGGGGTGTGGTTTGATGGTATAGGATTACCGTTTCACTTTGTAGTGGGGTGCCGTTTTCAGCAGAATCGCATCTATATTGATCCCTTTGAGAGCGGACGAGTATTGAGCGTGCAGGAGTGCCGTAAGCGTGTGCACCAGATGATCGGAAAAAAAGATAAAATTCCCGCCCAGTGGTTTGAACCTGTTAGCCGGAAATACTTGCTCATCCGTATGCTCAACAATCTTAAGCACATTTATCTCCATAACGAGGACTACGCGCGAGCGCTGCGTATTTGTGACTGTATTCTGGTACTGGCTCCTCGCTCTCCCCAGGAACGACGAGACCGTGGCATCATCTATCTTCAACTCAAACGCTATGGCCAGGCTCTACGTGACCTGGCAGCTTACCTGCAACTTGCGCCTCAAGCAGAAGACCATGATGAAATACAACGTCAGGTCAAGATTATACGGCAGATCATGGCTTTGATGAACTAATAGTCACTCCTGAATCTGGTGCCAAATCAGCTTTCCTCCATCTTAATCCACCCATGCCTGAGTGCATGCACAACAGCAGCAGTTCGGTCGTTCACCGATAGCTTTTTGAGGATCGACGTAATGTGATTTTTTACCGTCTGATCGCTGATTTTGAGAGATTTCGCAATTTCTTTATTGCTATTTCCCCGTGCAATATAGTCCAGTATCTCCACTTCACGGCTTGAAAGCGGTGAATACAGGTCTTTTGCCGGCGATGTTTCCTCTTCAACAGCCAGTTCCCTGAAGGATTTCAACACACGACTGGCGAGTTGGGGTTTAGAGAGGACATCATCGTTGATCAAATATTCCCCGACGCTCACTTTGCGTACCGCTTCTGTGAGTTCTTCCGGTGTAATATTGCGCGTATAGTACGCGGATGCGCCGACCTTGATAGACTGAAATAGACGTTCCTCGTCTTCTGAGGGAGTCAACATAATAATGGCCAGTCGTGTCGTAATATGGCGCATCTGGCGAGCAATTTCTAAGGGGTCGGCGGAGCTGAGACTGGTATCGAGCAGGACAACATCGGGATTTTCTGTGCGTGCTATTTCCAGTACCTCGTCCGCGTCGGTAGAATCACCAACAATGATGCAATCACCCATCTGCTCAAGGGTGGCCCGAATACCCTGACGGAACAGGGGTTGCTCTTCAACAATGATCACACGTATCGTTTCCATCTTATCAAGTAATGCGGTGCAGAAACCCCTGCCTTGACGCATGGGGAGGAAGCGCCGCACCTCCTTCTATTTTCTTTAATATAGATAGTGATGAATACCCAGAGAAATGTATATATGGAAAGAATGGGCCGTATTCATTGAAGTAACACGCTAGCTGGTTTTCACTGTGCGCCATCTAGCGTATTAGCGTGTGTAATCTAAATGCGTTCCAGGCGGCGTAAAGTAGAATTGATGCCCATACGCAAGCTCTCGATAACGCCTTGTCCTGTCACTGCTACTGCTTCAAAGCTCGGGACGCGATACGGATTCAGATACTGCTCCAGGACTGACACGGGCAGTATCTCATGAAGGTCGCGCTTATTCCATTGCATAACCAGGGGAAAATCTGTAACATCTTTGTTCATACGTCGCAGCTGCTCTTGCAACTCGTTCCAACTTTCGATATTCTCTTGTAATTTGCTGGCCTGGGAATCTGCGACAAAGATCACACAGTCGGCCCCTTTCAGGACAGAGATACGTGTCTGCTGGTAGAGTACCTGTCCGGGAACGGTGTAGAGTTGAAAGCGAATGTTGAAACCATGAACCTTGCCAAGCTCAAGGGGGAGCAGGTCGAAGTACAATGTACGCTCCGTCTCCGTATCGATAGAGACCATATCACCGACGTCTTGTGGGTTGACTGCTTGATGTATGTAATGTAGATTGGTCGTTTTACCGCACAAACCAATACCATAATAAACGATCTTACAGTTAATTTCTCGTTTGGCCATGTTTATCAGGGACATATGTAGTTGCTCTCCTGCCCGCTCGTACGCGCCACTTCCTAATTTTGCATGTCGTTCGAAACTCGTGGAACGAGTAGCCGCTCCTTGTTACGCAACAGTATACAGCATTTCACTCATCTTGACAATCAGATGTGGAGTGGCTCTACGCCTTGAAACACGTTGATTGACGGAAAAAAAGTAGGCCGCCGCTCCTTGTGGGAGCAACGGCCTACACTCGTAGCCCTTAAAGTACGCTGCTACAGTTAAAAGGCGGTTGAGGGTTTTGACAATCCTGACTTATGAATCGGAACAGAAGGGGCCACATCATGCGATACGTTTGTGCCCCCGATCATCTTCACAAGATCTTCAGGCGTCGTGTACGTGGCCTCGTCACAACCTGAGCCTGGAGCACCTGTTGATAGGTTGGAACAGGTTGGGGTTGTTGGTGGCTTGGCTACCTCAAACACAGGCGTAGCGTCATCATCACCAGGCACGATGGAGGTCGAGATGTAATCGCCCACCATGAAACCTAGCGTTGTGAGCGGGAGCCACGTCAGTGTCATCGGTCCGGCTAGTTGCTCTGCCGCACTCCAACTGGCCCCACCATTGGTGGAGGAGATGAAGCCAACGTCGAGCTTACAGGTGCTGGAAGTGCAATTTGAGTTAGGGAAGTAGTAGTAGGCCAGCCCAAGATGGGCGGATCTACCAGACGTACTCCTGTCGACGGCCAGGCCAGGAATGAGATGATCGACGCCACTACCAACCGGGTTGATCGGGATGCGCTTTGGCAGCGTCCAGTGGATGCCATCGGCGGAGGAGATCAGCACGAGATCATTAGTCCCGATGGGCGCACTGCAGGCGGCTTCAAACCGGCAATCTGTCCAAACAACATAGACTCTGCCCGACTTGTCAATTTCAGCAGTAGGGAGAGGTCCAGAGCGAATATTACCGGGATCACCGTCAAATAGTATTTGTGCAGCAAGGATCGTTTTGCTCCAGGTCTTGCCACCATCGGTGGACCTGAAAGACAGGATCGCAGTCTCAAAACAATCGTCTATGGGGACAACGACCGTGCCATTGGGCTGCACGAGCGGTTGTCCGCCGATGACGCAGGCATGGTCGGGAGTCGTCTTGGCCGCTCCCCATGTCAACCCGCCGTTGGTGGAGGTACTCATCTGGACACGGTTGAGGTTGCTATTGTTGTCGAACTCGGTATAGCAATGACCATAGAAAGGGCTGCTGGAGGTATCATCGCAGACCGTCCAGTTTTTGTCGTTACCTACACCGGTAGCATTCACCACAACGGGGGCACCAAATGTCAGTCCCCCATCGGTTGAACGGCTAACGAGCACATCGACAGGGGCAGTGGGAGCAGGATTTCTGAGTCCAAGCCAGGAGATCATCCACACCTTGTGCTTGGCGTCGTAGGCAACCGAGGGATCACTGGCGCGGCCATACGTCGGATTTGGCGGTTTTGAGTTGGCGGTGGCGCTAGGCAGGAAGCCATGGGTCCAGCTTTCACCACCGTTGGTAGAAGTCGCAAAACCAATGTTGGAAGCCCCACCATTGAAGAAGCGGCCCGATTGGAAGGTAGAAACGACCGTATTGCCAAAGGCAAAGGTGTCAGGTTCGACTTGCGTCATGTGATTACTGTCTGGGTTGGTGTACGGGTCGCTGCTAATCTTCGTCAAAGGTTCGTTAGCAAATGCGACGAGCGTGAATGAGAGGACAAACAATAGGGAGAGTATAAACGAAGCGATGGCCACCCCTGACCATCGTAACCGGGGAATAAAGGACATCGTAGTTCCTCCTTACAAGCATACAACCGTTCTTAAACACTGAACAATAGTAGACATAGTAACTCTGCAGTGAGTTACTATTGGGGAAAGGATACGAGCCTCATTAATAGTAACATGTAGAGCTGAGATTGTCAATAAAAAAGACATAAAGGGTCTCCATCCTTTAAGGAAAATTGAGTGAAAAGTGAGAATGCCATAAGCTCTTCGCATTGAAGGCGCTTCATGAGATTTCTCTGACTTTCCTCCTATAAGGATGGAGGCCCTGATCTTCCCCCAGTAAAGTGGAGTGGTAGAATGTGGAAAGGCAGTTCTTAAAAAAGGAGAAGATCATGCCAAAACCACAACCTAGCTTTACAGCCGAGTTTAAGAAAGAAGCAGTCCAGCTGGCATACAGCAGTGGCA
>CATPCK010000467.1 GCA_955652655.1 uncultured Ktedonobacteraceae bacterium
CCCCACTGGGGCGGGCTTTCCGGGGCGCCACCATCGGAGGCTGTTTCATGGGGCAAGATCAAACCAGATCAATTGCGCAGTACGGTGGTGATTTATGGCGATTCAACGATTGCGCTGCCGCTAATTACCGCCTACGCTGTGACCAAAACGAAGCCGCGCCCGCGAAAAGAGCTTTTTGCCATGCGCGAGAAGTTGCTTAAAGAGCTGAAAGAGGCTTATCTTGCAGGAAAAGAAGTACGGCCCTAATGGCTCCTTCAGCTAAAGATAAACTGCCTCCTGGTTATTCCTTTTCCTAGGAAGGCGACAGCAAGAGTATATTAAAGAAAGAGAACCTTTAGCTAGGCTTGGTCACTCGGCCACTCCAATTAGCCTGGTTCCAAGTCCTTCAGCTTGTAGTTGGCTTTGCTTTGGGTATGTGGTAAGGTGTAAACGAGTTTAAGAAATTTCAGCGATACACTATCGAACGAGGGAGGAAACGATGGCAACGGAAGTACGAGTGGAAACCATTGTCTTACCTGGAGGTAAAATCGAAATTAGCACTCCGGAACTTACTCCGGGAAAGCGCGCGACTGTCGTTGTCATGATCGAAGACAACGAACCAGATGATCAACGCCACGTCATAGATATTCTTTCGGCATTGCCCGGTCACCAAATTTTTCACAGTGCGGAAGAAGTGGATACCTATATGCTCAAGGAGCGCGACTCATGGGAGGGCTAGCGTTGCCCACAAGTGGTACAGTCTACCTGGATGCCAATTGCTTCATCTACAGCATTGAGCGCATCGATCCCTTTCGAGCAATTCTTGATACAATTTGGCAGGCGGTAAGCATAGGACAGATCACTGTCGTGACAAGTGAACTTACTCTCCTTGAAGTGTTGGTTAAACCGCTCCAGGTAGGCGATGAGACAACAGCAGCAATGTTTCGCATAATATTGCGGCACTCTCCTGATGTGCAGATGTTACCTATTACGCAAGCAGTCCTTGAAGAAGCTGATAACCTTAGAGCTACTATGAACCTCAAGACACCGGATGCACTTCATGCAGCAACAGCGCTTCTGAATCATTGCAAACTCTTTGTAACTAATGATGGCGCCTTCCGTAGGGCCTCCAATCTGAATGTGACAATACTTAGTGAAATTGTTTAATCAGACGACCCTGCAGATGGCATTAGTTCGTCATTTTCTACCTAATACCGATGTGTTTCCTATTTAGGTTGAATGATTGCTTGCTTTTAGGTGGAGCCAAACTGGTTATTAGATACAAATGTCGGATATATTCTTCTCATTAGCTTGACAACCTAATGTATAATGACATTCGGTGTCAAAAATGATGCCGTACGTGTTATTAGAGCTAAGAGGAGGTTAGTTCGATGCTTGTCCATTTGATGTTGGAGTTGTACGGTTGTGACCGTGAGCTTCTGTCTAATGAGGCCCTTGTACGACGTGCATTGGATGAATATCCTGCCCATGTCGGTATGGAGAAAGTCAGTCCGGTGCACCTGTACAATATTGAAACGTCTAATCCATTAGATGCTGGCCTTTCGGGCTTTGTCGTTATTGCCCAGAGCCACATCAGTATGCATGCGTGGCCAGAGTATGGCGAGGTGGATATCGACATCTGTTCCTGCAAAGAATTTAGCCAGGAAGATGCCATCGCCTTTGCCAGGGAGATGTTCCAAACAGAAGACGTAGAGGCGCATTTTGTGGTACGGGGCAACCGTTCTCTGCGCCCGAAGACACCCGATCCTGTACGCTACGAGGCCGCTATGGCTGAACGCAGGACTAGATTGGCGGTGCGTTAAAAAGAAGGAGTATGATTTTATGACCGATTCGCCTGTGACCCAGTTTGGTGCGCCTGACGCGCCTTATTGCGACGAGTCAAGCGCTCGCGTAACGATTATCCCGGCCCCGCTTGAGTATAGCGTGTGCTATATAAAAGGCACCGAACATGGGCCACAGGCGATTCTTGAAGCCTCCAGTCAGATGGAATTGTATGACGAAGAACTTGAATGTTGCCCCATCGAAGTGGGCATTTATACACGTCCAGCGTTAGACTACCGCGGCATGGATCATGCCACCGCGCTCAAGACCACCGGTGATACTGTATGTGAAGTACTTGAACGCGGACAACTCCCCTTTACTCTTGGTGGCGAACACTCCCTCTCCGCGCCTCCTATTGCCGCCGTACGGGACTATTTTCCAGACCTGACAGTTGTTCATATAGACGCTCATGGCGACTTGCGCGATGTATATGAAGGAACGCCCCTATCACATGCTGCCATCGAGAGACGTGTTGTAGATATGGGTATTCCTTTGACCGAGATTGGTATTCGCAGCTTCAGCCCAGAAGAGGCTGAATTTATGAAAACTCGCCCAAATGTAGCGATAGTATGGGGCTACCAATGCGCGAAGGGAACAGCGATTATTCCCTGGAATCGCCTGGGTAAACATACATATGTCACAATCGATCTCGATGCCCTTGATCCCAGCGAGATGCCAGCGGTGGGAACTCCTGAACCAGGTGGGCTACATTGGTACCAGCTCCTCGAACTTTTTCGAGAAATTTGCCGCCGCACTACCGTTGTCGGGATGGATGTAGTCGAACTCTGTCCGATGGAAGGGCAGACACGCGCAGATTTCCTGGCCGCGAAGCTTGTTTATAAGATGATCGGCTATCGTTTTTGTGACAAGGCGTGAGGGAAGGAAACAACGCGATATGAAAAACGATACGGACGTCAGGCACGTTCCCCAACAGGGGAAGATTAGCGGCATGTTTCTTTCACGCTCTTACCTTAGAGTGAGATGTAATAGAGCAGCGGGTGTGTTCTCTAGCGCCTTCGTCATATTCTGCCTATTAGCTACTCTTATTACAGCTTGCGCCGACACAACTTCAACTTCTAAGAGTGGAAAAAATACGCAGGTATTACCAACAAATAATGGGATGATCACATACGGTTCAAATTCGAGCGATGTCATCGTTCGCACGTTCTATGGTGGCGGCAATTTAGGCACACTGGCATTTAGCCCTGAAATCAGCATTTATGGTGACGGCACCTATATCCTTGGACCGGGTATCCAGATGAGGCAAGGCAAGCTTGACGCGGATTCATTACAACAATTGCTGCATACACTGGTGGATACTGACGGGCTGCTTAGTTTTACGCAAACACAGTTTTATGATGTGCCGGATCAGAATGCAACTTTTCTACAACTGACATTGAATAACAAACACTATGAATTTCAGTATGGCAAATTTGGTACACTGCAGGAGAGCGCGCAGGAGTTGGATGAATATCACCGGTTGGATCGCGCTCTGACCACGATCAGGGAGTTGATCAAGGGACCAACGCATCCTTATAGGAACAATACAATGATAGTGCTCGTCCACCAGGATTTCAGCCCGGACCTCACGCAAAATATTCCTGCATGGTCGCTGCCGGATTTTACGCTGAACCAACTGGCAATTTTTGAATGTGGCGTGATTCCTCCAGACCAGGTAGGCCCGAATGGCGATACTGGTTGCCTGACCTTTACCACACCAGGTGTCGCATATTTGCCGACCACGCGGCAACTTCAAAGTATCAGGGCGCTGCTGAAAAACCAGCAAGAGGGAGAGTTCATAGAGCAGGGCCTGTACTACCACCTCGTTTTACGCCCATTGCTCCCTGATGAGCTACCACAAAAGCTGGTTGCGATGCTTGGCAGTAATGAGTTAAGCTACAACGGTATTCCGCTCCGCTACGGAGCGGTTCCAAAGCCAAAACCTACACCGTGAAGTTCGAGCCAGCAGCAAAGAAAGTAGCCAAAAGATTAGAGTCTGGCGATATTCTCGCCTCTAGAGGGGACTATGTGGTATACTATGGTTGATGCGTCCCCTTCGATAATGCCTGCTGAGAATATAGCGCGTCAAAACAGCTGGAATTGGTGCGGAGCGACCGACGGAGGTTCCTTCGAAATCTTGCCCATTTATCCACCACTTAAACAAATGTACCTATCCCCCAAACGGGACAACCCGGAAAGGAATCATGACAAGAGATTACAATAAACAACCGCGAGAGGACATGCGTTCGCTCCCTCGCAATCAGTCCCCAAACAGGGCAGGAGACGAGCGGTCTCCACGCCCACCTCGTCCTCGACTAAATCGTGAAACGGTAGATCGCGCATGGGAGTCTGGAGCGCCTGCTCAACACGCCGACTATCGCACTCGTAGTAGCAATGGACAACCGTCACGGAATAGCTGGCGGAACAACCAGCAAACAGAGCATTCCTCCGCTCAAAATGGTCGCAGACCCTACGGCAACAACCAGGGCAATCAACGGAACTTCGAGCGTACCCCAAATGGTAACTATGGCTCTCGTCCGGGGTCTTTCGGCGCTGGCCCCAACAGATTTGATGATCAGCGGTTCAATAGCCGGCCTGGAACTTCACGCGGTCCCCAGAGTAATGGAAACCAGGGTGGCTACCGTGGTAACCAGCGTTCGTATGAACAGCGTCCACCATATCGTGAAACAGGCCAGAGTCGAGGTTATCAACGGCGGGACGGCGCGGGTCCTGATCGGCGGCCTCGCAATTTTGAAGGTACCAATCGGCCGCCGCGCAATTTTGAGGGACGCCCACGTGAATTCGAGCGAGATAATCGACCGCCGCGCGACTTTGACCGCAAGCCCCGCGATTTTGAACGAAATGGCGAGCGCTCGCAACGCAATTTCGCACGTGACAATCGCT
Source organism: uncultured Ktedonobacteraceae bacterium (assembly GCA_955652655.1). Taxonomy (GTDB): domain Bacteria; phylum Chloroflexota; class Ktedonobacteria; order Ktedonobacterales; family Ktedonobacteraceae; genus UBA11361. Next base: position 4,726 of record CATPCK010000467.1, read on the forward strand.
CACCTTACCCAGCTGAGCAGCGTGATACACACAATCCACGCTGGCAAAGCCGTCCACCAGCACGGCAAGATAGGACTTCTCCGGAGCAGCCAATACCTAATGAGGGAGAACGGCAGGGTCCACTGTTCGAGGGGGACTATGAGCGCTTTGATACACCAGTAACGCAGCGGCCAGACAAGCTTGATCGGCCTTACAAGGGCAGTAAGAAGCCTGAATTATCCCGTTCAGAGCCTGTAGAACGGCATGTTACACGTCTACCTGATGGACGTGTGCTCAAAGGTTCGCGGCCGGTACAGCGCAAAAATGCGCAGTTCTGGAGCGAAATCTCCAAAGAAACAGAACAGTTGGTCGATCGCGCTGAAGCACCTGCTTTGCCTGTCGAGGAGCAGCCAGATGCGCAACCTGTGGAGTTTCGACAGGAAGGCACTCAACAGCAGGACACACCAGCGAAAGAGAAAGCCGAGACAACAAAGGAAGTAACTCCAAAGAAAACGCGTGCACGCGCCGCAAGCGCGACCAGGGAAGCTACCCCTAAAAAGCCACGCGCACATGCTGCCAATGATGGTACGCGGAGCAAGAAAACTACTGTCAAAAAGCCGCGTTCGGCAGGTCCGAAACCATCGAAGCGTGGCTTTAAATGGCCAACGCCGGAGGGATAATAATTTAATGGCCAGGGCGGGGCAAGCCCGTCCTGGTGTGGTGGGGCGGCGTGAGGGAAACGAGGGCGGGGAACCAGGGCGGCCGCAAGAAACGAGGGCGACCGCAAGGGTCACCCCTGCACACATCAATCTAAGAACAAACTCATCACATTCCGTAGGGGCGAGGGTGGTGAGGAGTGGCGGGGAGGGCCTTCATGGTCGCCCGCGTCCTGTTTCCCTGCCTCATCTCTTGCAGGAAGACGATCCCCTCCCCACCCACGGGCGACCATGAAGGC
>CATPCK010000468.1 GCA_955652655.1 uncultured Ktedonobacteraceae bacterium
GCCTTCATTGCCGGCATGCTTGCCAGCGCAGCCTTTGGCTTATACCCCATGCTTCTACCCGGGGTCAACCGTTCTTATAGCCTGACCATCTACAATGCATCGGCATCACAATATGGCCAGACGGTAGGCTTGATCTGGTGGAGTCTCGGTATAATCCTTGCCGTTATCTACTTCATTTTCACCTATCGCACGTTCTGGGGCAAGGTGCATGTATCCAGCGCGGGGGGATACGAATAAAAGATAACTGGAGATCCCAAAACAAAAAAAAGTCACCTTCCTATCGTCTCAATAGCGAGTAACCGGATTTAGTATGACACGATAGGAATGGTGCAATCATGATAAAGAGCATAGCTCTCGTCACATATAAACAACATAGCCTTGAGGGAAGGCGTATTCCAATAGAACTGTCAAATGAAATCAAGCATTGGTTCTTTGTTATGAGCTTGCCCATCATCGGACTGCTCGCCCTCACCTTCTTCCTCTCCCTCGGTGGCACTTTTGCCATTTGCGGATCCCTGGCAATTTTTGCTGTGGTCAAGCTACTCAACAAACATAGAGTTGATAAGGCCTACCGAAAATTGCTGAATACGCGAATGGATGCACCCTGCTAGCCTGCACAGTATAATCGCTACGGGTGCTGTGTCCAGGTGATGCGGTAGATCATTCCCGCCTTGTCGTCACTGATGTAGAGAGCGCCATCGGGTCCCACGGCCAGGCCGACAGGGCGGCCAACGGCGGTGTCATTGTTGGTAAGCCAGCCCGTGGCATAATCCTGAGCTGGGCCGGTAATGCGACCGCTGGCATCCAAAGGAATAAAGACGACCTTGAAGCCGGTGGGTATACTACGGTTCCACGAGCCATGAAATGCCACGAAGAGTCCATGATACCTCTGGGGAAACTGAGGGGCGTTGTAGAACGCCAGGCCAAGGGGGGCCGAGTGCGCCTGCATATTCAGCAGTGGCTGCACCACGCCCTTGCAATCGCCTGCATGTCCGTAATCGGGATCGATGATGTCTCCTGCCTGGCAGCGCGGCCAGCCATAGTTGCCGCCATCTTGTAGCGCATAAATCGTTTCGGGTGGGGTGTTATCGCCCATGTAGTCACGCCCGTTGACGGTGACCCAAATCTGCCGGTTCCAGGGGTTCACGGCCATCCCCACTGCGTTACGTAGTCCACGGCTGTACAGTCGCCCTCCACTCCCATGCAGGTGATATACCCAGATGGCGGCGCGATGGGGGTCCGACTCGACACAGACGTTGCAGGTCGATCCGATGGAGAGGTAGAGATTGCCGTCTGGACCGGCGAGAATGGTGCGCGTTGTGTGATCGCCGCCTGTGGGCAAGTTGGGCACGATGACCTGTCTCGTGGTTACGTGCAGGTCTGGCCCCAGGGTAAAACGACTGATACGCGACTGCTCACCAACATAAAGAGCGCCGTTGTAAAAGAGCAGGCTTGTAGGGTCGTCAAGTCCGCTTACAACCACGACCCTGTTTTGAGCTTTCCCAACATGGTGCGGATCGGGCAGCGCTACGATGCTTCCTTTCCCTCGCTCTGCTACGAATAGCGTGCCATCAGGGCTGAATGTGATAAAGCGCGGTGATGAGAGGCCGGAGTAGAACACCGAGGCATGGAAACCTGGAGGAAGATGCACATTGGCAACACCCACCTCGCCTCCCACGGTATGGGATCCTGAAATGAGCAGGTGAATCTGGTGTCGCTGGCTGTAGAGCAGACCAGCCAGTAGTATAACGACGACGAGCAAAATAGTTACGACTATGCGCCCGCGTTTTGTAGACCAGGGGAGGTGCCTCCCTGAGCCATTTTGTTTGTTAGCTTCCATATCTATTAGAAACCCTCATGCAATCGGCACGGCTGCCAGCTTTGGCGTGGCTTCCAATATCATGTGCATGCCATATTTGGGACGCAGGGTCACGCGTGGCTGGGGTACAACGGGGAAGCCGGGTACCAGGCGCGGCAAGAAGCGCTGGAGAATGCTTGCCACCAGCAGTTTCGTCTCCATTTCGGCAAAAGGCATGCCAATGCAGATGCGTGGACCTCCACCAAAGGGGAAGTAAGCCCCATGCGAAACCTTCTGCTCACTGGCCGGGTCCCAGCGCTCCGGGCGAAAATTCTCGGGGTCGCCCCAGATGTCCAGCAGGTTGTGCGTTACCCATTGGCTCACCAGCGCTACTGTGTTGGCCGGGAAATGGTAGCCATCGAGATCAAACGCCTCAAGAGCGCGCCGTCCCTGTAACCAGGCGGGTGGATAATAGCGCCAGGATTCGTTGATGACCCACTCCAGGTACGGCAGGCTCGCCAGGTCAGCTACAGTAGGCGTGCGGCCTGCCAGCACCGTTTGAAGTTCTGCCAGCAATTTTTCGTAGACCGTGGGGTGTTGCGACAGCAGGTAGAAGGTCCAGCTCAGCGTATTCTGCGCGGTCTCGTGGCCCGCAGCCACAAAGGTCAATACCTGGTCGTGTACCTGCTTATCCGTCATGGTATTGCCCTCGTCCTGGGCGTCCAGCAGCATGGAAAGCACATCTCCCACGTCTTGCCCTTCTGCACGACGCTGCGTGATCAACCCATAGACAAAATCATCAATTGTACGCGCACCAGCTTCTCGCCTGCGATTTTGCGCGAGGGGGAGGCGACGCTCCAATTTAGCCAGCGCGGTATAGCGCCGCTGGGTATTGTTGATCACATCATTAAATGCATGGCCCAGGGTGGTAGCCTGCGCTGGAGAATCAATGTTGAAGAGCGACTTGAGAATGATGCGCAGCGTCAACTGCTGCATGGACCGGGCCATATCAATCTCTGTGCCAGCCTGCCATGTTTCTAGCATCTCCTGCGTAAACTGCACCATCACATCCGCGTA
>CATPCK010000469.1 GCA_955652655.1 uncultured Ktedonobacteraceae bacterium
GGGCGGTACAGAGCGGCCCGAACTTGATTCACTACGGCGAGCCATTTTGAACGATCAAATTCGTTCATGGATTTTGCACTTCCGGCCACGTTATACTGTTTTTGGCTGCATGTAGTTTTGTATCATGCTCGTCAAACTATCTCTTGCGCGGCCAATTTATGCCGCTCATGCGGCCATTTTATTCCGAGGGTGACACCCACACTGCGCTCCTCGCTACCTCTTGGTCCAGGTTGTCCCTTGCCTGATCCACAGGGGGCCTTTGTTCGCACGCGCAATGCGTAGCGGTGTGTGAGGGGAATAAATGACCAGTTCTCCCCGAATCGTCGCCTTTCTGGCTGCTCCGCATGCCGGACACTGGAGTTTCTCCCCTCCTGTCGCTCGGATCTGTGCTGACTGAAGCTCCACGACGGTCCCAGAAAAAGAACAATTCTCCGTACTCCCTTTGTCTTGGGGTTCTCCCACCTCAAGGCGGACGGGCTGTTGTTCGCCAACACGAGACTTCTGCCTCGTCGTCGCCTCGTCAGGCAGGGGTTGCACGTGTTCTTCTGGGATGGCTTGAACAGGCTCGCGGATCATGTCCTCGCCCATCTTCATCCCCAGTAGCGCCCACAAATGCTGTTGGCGGCTCGCCGTGTAATGCAATTCTTGCTCCCCTGCCGCCGCCTCCAGCGCCATACTCTCACATTGGGCAATCGGAAGCGCGCATTCCTGGATGCGTTCCAGATGTAGTTCACTCTGTCCAGCAGCCAGGCTTGCTGCCAGCGCTCGCACGAGCCAGTCTTTCAAGACGCCAATACAGCCGATACATCGCTCGTAGAAATACGACCACTGATCGACCAGCGGCTTGATCTCGACCTTGAGAGGGATCTGTTGCAGCAAGGTCAGCAGAGTGCGCTGGAACGCTCGTTGATCGGGTTCGTGCTGAAATTGATAGCGCGGGAAGTGGATTTCCAGGCCCCGCCTGGCGGCTTGTCCATTGAGATTACGCAAGGGCAACAATTCGTAGGTACCCGTTAAAATATGCAGAGCACCGGTGGTATTGGTCATACTTTTGAGCCAATCAAGCTGGTCAATCATCTTGACGGAACTTCCCAGCTTGAGGAGATGTTGCGCTTCATCCAAGATAATAGTTCGCACTCCTCGGCGCTGGAGAGCTGCCTCGTAGATTTGGCGCAGTTCTGCCGAGTCATTGAATTTGGCATCTTTTCCTCGCCCTTTTTTCTGCTCCCAGGAAGGGTCATAGGGATATTCTCCCAACTGCTTGAGGGCGACCTGGTAGTATTCGGCGCGATTGAACGTTGCGCCATCGGGTGGCCGGGTTTCCAACAGCAAGAGTGGGACAGGCGCAAACGGGTGGGGATGTCGTGGTCCACCAACAAGTCCAGGAAACATGGGGTCCCTCACCACCCCTGCGCGATGTTCCAATTGGCGAATGAGCGTCGTTTTGCCAACTCCGCTTGGGCCATAGAGCAGGACAAAGGCAAAGCCCGCAGGCTCGTGAATCGCGCGTGAGATCTGCTTGTCCACCTCAGCCAGCAGGGTATGAGACATGGCATACGCCTTGAAGCGCTGCAGGGCGGCGGTCGTCTCCGGTGATCCCGGTCGAAAAGGGGGCGTGAGCTGCATCTCCATTACTGAAACTCCTCAAAAGCAGTCAGGGAAGCAAAATCGACGGGTTTGGCAGGGGCCAGGGTCACGAGCGCGGTTGGCTCAAGGGTGCTCGCCGTTTCCACACCTGCCTGCAAGCCATCACGAGCAATCGCCTCCAGAATGGCTTTGGCCTCAAGATCGCGAATGCGCTGCTGCTGGATGGCTTCATGCTCAGACGCATGGCTGAGAAAGTCCGCTAAACGTCGCGCCGTGACCGTGCGATTTTTGGTATGAAGCTGATTCTGTCGGCGAATCTCTTTGGAGGCCAGCATGAGTTCTTTTTCCGAATGCCCTTGCAGAAAGGTGTGATACTGAGACACACAGCGGACCCAGGTGTTTTTGACGTAGGCGTAGGCAATGCCGATATTAAACGGATCATACCGGACCTCGACCTCCGTTCCCTCCACCTCGGACTCGCGCAACTGGAGCGCGGAGTAATAGATCCCGTGGATCTTGACCCCACGTCCTGGCTCCACTTTGGCAGTTCCCTTGCGCGTCGATGGGGATGAAGCCATGAGAAACTCGTCAGCGTAGGGGATCGCGCGATGCTCTCGCTCTCCAGCCTGCACGAGACCTTGCACAAAAGCATCTCGTGGGCTTTGAAACAACGCGGGGTGGTCCATTTGATCGTAGACCTCATAGGCCCATTCGCACAAAAAGGCATAGAGATCGGCGAGTTGCCACACGGCCTGTTTGCGGGGGTCAACCTCTGGCGTAAGCTTTCGTGGACGTTTGGCGGCCTGGGTATTGCCAAGGAGATTGTAGACAAACTCGGTATTCGTTGTGCCAAAGAGGCGTTCAATGACGGAGCCAAAACGCGGCTTTGATCCTGGCCGATCTTTTTTGGCGGTATGATAGCGCAACACCAGAGCGTCAAAGTAGGTACTGTGAAACTCACGCCCGCCATCAACCACCAACGCGCCTGGCATGCGTCCGAAGCGTTGCACACAGATGCGCAAGGCCATCATGCAGGAGCGGTAGCTTGGCGGATCAAACGTCAAGTAC
>CATPCK010000470.1 GCA_955652655.1 uncultured Ktedonobacteraceae bacterium
CTGTTAGAAAAAGCCGCCAACTGGTCGGAATGGATCTTTGCAGCCAGTTTCTTGGGGATTGCACTGGCCGCCTCCGGGCAGTATACAGCGGGGTTGGCCCACGGACAACGCGCCCTAGCACGCGCCCAGGAAATGAAGTCGTTCGCTGGCATCGCAGTGAGCCACGACTGCCTATCTATGATATCCTTTATGGGCGGTGAGATAGCAAACATGCTGGAAGAAAGTCGCGCGGCTGCAGCAGTGGCGGAGCAGTCGGGCAATCGACTCTTCGTCTACCTGGGCTACGGCTTGCAAGGTTGGGCTGAGAGCCGCCTGGGCGGCCACGAGGCCGCCACGCAGAGCATGACGCGGTCGCAGGCAGTCGGTCAGAGCATGGGCGGACGACTCTTGCTCGCCGATTGGTTAGCCGCCGCTCATGCCGAAATCGTCCTGGCAGCTGGCCGCGTCGAAGAGGCCCTGGCCCTGGCAGAGAAGGCGGTGAACATTGCTCGCTTTGCTGGTGGTCTCTTCGCCGAAGGGCTGGCTTACCGCGTGTGGGGCCAGGCACTCGCCACCCTCAACCCGCCGCGCTGGAACGAGGCCGAGTTGCGCTTGTCCGCCAGTTTGCAGGCCCTGGAGTCCTGTGAAGCCATTCCGGAGGCAGCACGTACACACTTGGCCTGGGGCCGCTTCTGTCGCGACAACAATGATCTCACTGCTGCACTGGAGCACTTTGAGGCCGCTGCAGTGCAGTTCGAGACAGCGGAACTGACTCGCGAGTTGGAAAGGACGCGTGAGGAGATAGCGAAATGTAAGTTATAACGCCTGTTTATACAGATATTGATACCGCCATTGGTAGGATCACCCTGAAGATGGACCCTTTTCCCACCTGGCTTTCGACAGTGATCGAACCTCCATGGGCCCTTACTACCCAATCTACAATCGCCAGGCCCAGTCCACTGCCTCCTGCTGACCTTGATCTTGCAGGGTCAGCACGATAAAAACGCTCGAAGATATGTGCTGTATCCTCTGGAGCGATACCTATACCCGTATCACGCACTGAAAAGCATGTACTTGTCCCTGTCACCTCAACGCTAAGTGTGACCGTGCCACCCGCATTCGTATAGGTGAGTGCATTGTCCACGAGGCCCATCATTGCCAGAATGAGTCGCGCCGTATCACCCTCGACCGTTGCTGGCTCCATCTGCTCGATTTGCAGAGTGATACTGCGTTCAACAGCCAGCGATTCGATGCTAGCCGCAACGTCATAGGCCAGGAGGTCCAGTCGTACTAATTCGCGGTCAAGTTGTATCTGTCCTTCATCTGCTCGTGCCAGGGTCAGAAGATCGTTGATGAGCTGACCAAGCCGCTCCGCCTCAGCATTGAGGTCTTGAAGGACAGCTAGATGCTCCTCTAGATTGAGAGGCTGGGCAAGTGCTACCTCCGTTATGTTGCGAATCACCGTGACCGGTGTGCGCAGTTCATGGGAAGCATCGGCCACAAAGCGTCGTTGTTGTGTAAAGGCCTGGTCTAGCCTTCTGATCATCTCGTTGAGGGTGAGTGCAAGAGCTTGAACCTCGTCCTTTGTTTGTGGCACGGGAACTCGGCGATGGAGATCTCCCGCCTTGATATTCCTGGCACTAAGAGTCAAGCGATGAATAGGTCGTAATGCACCTTTTGCCAGCCAGTAGCTGCCAAAAGCACTGAGGAGCAGGACAAAGGGAGTGATGAGGAGTAGTGCAATAGTAATACTCTGTAATGTGGTAGTCAGTTGCTCCAGCGATCCGCCAACCTGTACCACCCCAAAGATATTTCCATTGTCGGTGAGTGCTGCACTATACAGGCGCACTGCCTGTCCATTATGAGCAATGACGGTACCCTGCCAGGGAGCACCATGCAATGGCTGGCTGATGCTTGTAGAAGGCACAACGAGGGCATGAAAAGCAGGAGAGATGTAGATTATCTGACCTTTTGTATCGAGAATACGCACGAGTATGCCGACATTGACATCCGATCGAACGTTCGCCTGAATCGTCGCATTTGGATCACCTGTCGTAGCATTGGTATCGAGCCCCGGCAGTTCTCCGGTGACATCCTGAATAGTGATTTTTCCACTTTCGTATGAAATACCCCCCGCAATCTGCTGAGTACGTAGATGCAGGGCTGTATCTATACCTGATGCCAGAGATGTCTTGAGCGTTGTATAGAGGATGAAACAAAATAGGAGAATCAAAGTTGCGAAGACGGCAGTGTACCACAGCGTCAACAGAGCACGTATCCCTGGTAACCGGATTGGGAGTAAACGAGTGATACTCATCATGGCTCCTTGAGTTGATACCCTGAACCGCGAACTGTATGGATGACATTTGGCTCATGCTGCTCGCAGAGTTTGCGTCGCAAATAGCGAATATACACATCTATAACGTTTGACAGGTGTTCAGCATCACAATCCCAGACATGTTCAGCAATCATGGCCCGGCTCAATACCTGGTAGGGGTGGCGCATCATAAACTCCAGAAGCGCATATTCTTTGCTCCCTAAGGGGATCACATGCTCTCCCCGCCTGACCTCGTGTGTACTTGTGTTCAGTGTGATATCCATAAAATGCAATTCCGTTGTTTTCATCGGACTTTCACGTCGCAGCAAGGCCCGTATCCGCGCCTCCAACTCACGAAAAGCAAAAGGCTTCGTTAGATAATCATCTGCTCCCATATCCAGTCCGGTAACGCGGTGGTCAACTTCACCAAGGGCAGTCAGAAGCAGGATAGGCATTGTGCGTTTCTGTTGGCGAAGTTGGCGACAAACTTCGAAACCACTCAGTCCTGGGAGCAGAACATCCAGGATGATAAGATCAAATGGCACTGTTCGACCAAAAAGAAGAGCTTCTTCTCCATCTATCGCAAGATCAACGGCATAGTGGTTCCGTTCCAAACCTTTCTTCAGGCTAGGGCCTAAACGTGTATCATCCTCGACAACAAGAATCCGCATGAAATTTCTTTCTTCCTTCCCTACATGACAATAACCCAATGAGCAAGTTTCGCCAACAATGTCACTGTTATTTCTCTGTTAAGAGAACAAAGTCCCTGAAGAGAACAGAATGAAACCGATTTCATTTCGTTCCCTTGTCTTTACACTTTAACATATCTCTCCAAGATGAACAGTAGATGAAAAAGGTTACCCTCTTTAATTTACTTCGGAAATTTCATGTTCCTCTCATAAATTTACTGTAAGTTGGATCAGATTGTATGAGGTATCCATTCCTGCAAGGGGATTGCCGGCATGGATGGTTCTACCTCTGGAGACGTAATCGGACTCTCTCCCTTCATTAACCAGGAAACCCCGGCGGTTTTAGCATGAAACAAATACATAAGGAGCAATTTATGAGAATGACAAGAGTGGGACAGAGCACACTCGTCATCAGCCTGATTCTAGGTGTTTTCTTTCTGACCGCATGTGGAGGAACCAGCAATACATCTCTTCCTCCACCATCTTCTTCAACATCACAGCCTGCTTCAGCACAATCTCCTGTTTCTACGCAGGCTTCACCAACTTCTACGGAGCAGCCCGTAGCTCCCGCCAGCAGCATCCTGGCAAGCGCGAATGATATACCAGATACACAAACATTTGTGACGTATAGCGCTTCACCTGGAGGCTATTCGCTCGATGTACCAGAAGGCTGGGCACGGACGACCAACGCAGCCAATGTAAACTTTGTTTTCAACCTTGATGGCTTGCAAGTGTCTATCACAAAGACGACCACTACACTAACAGCAGATAGCGTTCGCACGAACCAGGCTGTGGCATTGCAGCAGACTGGGAGGGCTGTGCGTGATGTAAAAGTGTCGGATGTGCAACTTCCCAGCGGACATGCCGTGCTCATTGTCTATACCTCGAATTCTGACCCCAATCCCGTCACTGGTAAACAGGTGCGGATTGAAAATAATAGCTACCTTTACATTAAAAACGGGAAGCTTGCTACACTTACGCTTTGGGCTCCTGTTGGGGCTGACAACGTCGATCAGTGGGCACGGATATCGCGTAGTTTTAAGTGGGTGTAATACGATGAAAGTTCTCGAAGCGTTTGATCTCTATCGTTTTTACCATACCGGCGATGAGGAAACATTGGCATTGCGGGGCGTGAGTATTCACGTCGAAGCGGGCGAGATTGTCGTCGTTATGGGTCCGTCAGGGAGTGGTAAATCCACCCTGTTGTCTTGCCTGGTGGGCCTCGACGAACCAGATGGCGGTCGCGTTGAACTGATGGGTAAGCGGCTCACACGTCGTCCTGAAGCTGAACGGGCGGCGATGCGTGCCGCCGAGATAGGTATACTTCTCCAGGCGCGAAACCTCTTTGATCAACTCACGGTGAACGATAACATGCGTTTGCAGATGAGGCTCGCACGCAAGCTTAATGAGCAGCGACTTGACCAATTGATTGGCCTGGTTGGTTTGCGCGACCGTCGTCATGCACGTCCTTCACAACTTTCAGGTGGAGAAGCTGCGCGGGCTGCTCTGGCGGTCGCTTTGTCCACTGAACCGAGCATATTGTTGGCGGACGAGCCAACAGGTGAAGTGGATAGAGAGACTGAGAAGCACATCTTAGGACTTCTGGAAACTCGTCGCACAGAAGGTGGTGCAACGCTGATCGCTACACATAGCGATGCTCTGGCTGAGCACGCGGACCGCGTTATACGCATATCCGATGGGAGGATTGTCAATGACTGAGACGCTTGTCCAGATTCAAAACGGCGGACGCACGTATTCACGCGGAAAAACACCAGTAGTAGCACTCGCGTCTGCTACCTGCACAGTGCAGCTTAGGGATCGTATCGCCCTTGTCGGGCCATCAGGCAGCGGAAAATCTACTCTCCTTCACCTGCTTGGAGGGTTAGATACTCCCACAAGCGGCGCTATTAGCTGGCCCGCTCTCGGCGCACGCGAGTCCCTACGACCAACCCAGGTTGGACTGGTCTTTCAAACGCCAAGCCTTCTCGCCCCGCTTACTGTGGTAGAAAATGTAGAGATTCCCCTGTTACTTGGGCAGGCGAGCGTGGAAAAGGCTCGTGCAGCCGCGCTTGACGCTCTTAATCGCATTGGACTCATAGCGATTGCGGATAAACTTCCTGAGGAACTCTCGGGTGGGCAGGCACAGCGCGTAGCGATAGCTCGCGCGCTCGCCACACAACCAAAGCTTATCCTCGCAGATGAACCGACGGGTCAGCTTGATCACCCTACCGCACAGCACTTATTCGATGTCCTGCTCGCCTCGCTTGAGGATACAGATATTGCCCTTGTGGTAGCAACACATGATATGACAGTTGCAGAGCGCATGCATAAGATATGGCATATGCAACATGGCACTCTGGAGGTAAAAGCGTAATGCTTACATTGCTCTGGCTTAAAAGTCTACTCTCCTATCGATCAGGTCGCCTCCTCGGAGCGATTGTGGGTGTCGCGCTCACTGTCTCACTATTGGCATCGATTGGAACATTTATCGCGTCGAGTGCTGCATCAATGACGCAGCGGGCTGTCGCGAACGTGTCAGTAGATTGGCAAGTTCTCCTCTCGCCCGGTACCGATGTAAACTCGGTTAAGGCGGCAGTTGGGAAGTCTACATCGTATAGTGCCCTGGAGGAAGTGGGCTACGCCGATGTGGCGGGTTTCACCGCCAGTACCAATGGGACTGTACAGACAACGGGTGCCGGAAAAATATTGGGCCTCAGTCCACAGTACCATCAACGCTTTCCCTCGCAGATACGTCTGCTGATCGGGTCCCTGGATAATGGGGTGCTGGTGGCTCAGCAAACGGCTTCCAACCTGCATGTAACGGTGGGAGATAGCGTGAAGATCCAGCGTTTGGGATTGGCGCCTGTCACCGTACAAGTCGGCGGCATCGTCGACCTTCCCAATGCCGATTCGCTCTTCCAGGCTGTTGGTGTGCCAGCCAGTGCCGCGCCGCAGGCGCCGCCTGACAATGTGCTTTTACTTCCCAGTGACCGCTGGCATCAACTCTTTGATCCCCAGGCTGCCGTGCGTCCTGACTCGATACGCACGCAGCTTCATGTCAGAATTTCGCATGATTTACCGGCTGACCCCGATACCGCCTTCACCTATGTGCAGCAGCTGGCGAACAACCTTGAGGCACGTATTGCCGGTAGTGCCATCGTTGGCAATAATTTGGCGGTTCGTCTTGATGCTGTACGCAAAGATGCGCTTTATGCACTGGTGCTCTTCTTGTTCCTGGGGATACCCGGAGCAGTTCTCGCGATACTGCTCACCATAGCGGTTGCCGCTTCCGGTACAGTGCGTCGCCGACAGGAGCAGGCCCTCCTGCGCACTCGTGGCGCTTCCACTTCCACAATCCTCAAATTGGAGGCGATGGAAGCTCTGATTGTGGGAGTTGGCGGTGTAGCACTGGGCATCCTGCTGGCATACTTTGCTGCCGGAACGATTACATCGGTCGGTATACTGGCGAGTACGACAGTCATCATCTGGACTATTGGTGCCGCACTCGTCGGTCTCGTTCTGGCGATTGTTGCTGTCCTGTATCCTGCCTGGGCACAAGCACGCCATTCAACGGTGATGGCTGCTCGCGCCGTGGTGGGCCGTGGGCGCAAGCCGTTGTGGCAGCGCGTCTACCTTGATGTTATTCTCCTGGCTGCTGCTGCTATTGTCTTCTGGCGGACTGCCAGCACAGGCTACCAGGTAGTGTTAGCCCCAGAAGGTGTTGCGGGAACATCAGTAGCGTACGAGACGTTTCTTGCTCCGCTCTGTCTCTGGGTTGGAGTAGCCTTATTGTCCATACGCCTGTGGGGAGGAGGACTCGAACGTGGCCGTCGTTTCTTTGCGGGCCTTCTTCGTCCCATCGCTCGCAAACTTTCCGGTGTGGTCTCCGCGTCACTAGGGCGGCAGTATGTACGCGTGGCCCAGGGCGTGGTGATGGTGGCGCTGGCGTTTTCCTTTGCCACATCTACTGCCGTTTTCAACACAACCTACAATGCACAGGCCCGCGTGGACGCAGAACTCACCAATGGTTCTGACGTCACGGTAACTGGCTCTACGTCTTTTGCTCCCAGCAGCAGGTTGTCCCAGCTCAGGACATTGCCCGGTGTGGCCGCTGCCCAGCCGATGCAACACCGGTTTGCCTACGTTGGGAACGACTTGCAGGATATCTATGGCATCGATCCCGTGCATATCGGTGATGCGACCAACATGTCCAACGCCTTTTTCTCAGGAGGGAATGCCCTGGCAACCCTGGCTGCCCTGGCGGCACATCCCGATGGGGTACTGGTCTCCGAGGAGACAGTAACCAACTACCAGTTGAACGTCGGCGACAAGATCAATCTTCGTCTGCAAAGTGCCAGTGACCATCAGTATCATGTCGTGGCATTTCACTTCCTGGGCGTTGTACGAGAGTTTCCTACTGCACCTAAAGACTCCTTCCTGATCGCTAATGCGAGCTATATTGCACAACAGACTGGCAATGATGCAGCAGAAATTGTTCTGATGCGTGCCAACGGCGACCCGTCCGACCTGGCTGGACGGGTACGTTCAGTAGTGAGTTCGCTAGCAGGAGCGAAGGTAACTGACATCGGTTCGACACAACGTCAGATCAGTTCCAGCCTCACTGCCGTAGACCTGCGAGGTCTTACCGACCTGGAGCTGACATTTGCCATCCTGTTGGTGGCGGGAGCAACTGGCCTCATCCTGGCTCTCGGTCTGGCAGAACGGAAACGCACCTTTGCAGTTCTTGCTGCACTCGGCGCAAAGCGCAATCAACTGGGCGCATTCCTGTGGAGTGAAGGATTATTGATTCAGATTGGAGGAGGTCTCATTGGTATAGCACTCGGTTTTGGGATCGCACAGATGCTGGTAACCATCCTTACTGGAGTCTTTGATCCGCCGCCAGAGATTCTCGCTATCCCGTGGCTCTACCTGGCACTGTTAGCCGCGGCTGCGATTACCTCTATGGTAATCGCCGTTGTAAGTGCGCAGACAACATCTCGCCGTCCAATAGTGGAGGCCATGCGCGACATCTAACAAGAGTATTGCTAAGCTTATGTGCAAGTTTTTCCAGGCCGAGTCCAGTGTTCAACGCGGCTGGACTATTATCGACATAGTAGGTAGTGATCGGACGACGGATGAAATTGCTAAGTTGTGGCGAAAGCTGAGCAGGTAGTTGGAAGCAATTGCTGTCTATCCCGATGTCAGTTGATAACGCTTCAGCCCTTTCCTTTCGTCTAATTCAAATAATGCACCATGTAATACTCCTTCGCCGTACGCGCTTCCCGGATTGATGCACACGGTCTTCCCGATCTTGACCGTACCACGTGACTC
>CATPCK010000471.1 GCA_955652655.1 uncultured Ktedonobacteraceae bacterium
CTCCAGGTGGCGATTAAAGTGTACAAGCTGCGCTCAAACGGAGCATAGCAGAAAGAGCCATAGCAACATCTCTAAAAAAGGTACCGCAGAAAATAGCCGATGGCATCGGCTATTTTCTGCGGCACCTTTTCATTTTTTCTCTATGGACGATGTTCAGGTAATAATATTTTGGCTTCATGTTCGTGGCTGTAGCCGTTACTTCTCTCTTTTGCGATCTCCATGCGACAATAGAGGCCATCCATTTCGCAGCACGCTGCGCGGTGGTCACTACACTCAAATTGAATAGTAGCGTGACCGATATGGTATTTTTCACTGAGCATGCTGGTAAGGGATTGCAGGATGGGCGAACTACCACTAGGAGGAAGGTCATTGATGAGCGTATGGCAGGAGAGAGCATACATGCCACTGGCAATACACCAGACATGAAGGTCGTGTACGTCTTTCACTCCCTCAACTTTTTTCATATCATCGACAAGATTAGAGAGGGAGACATCCCTGGGTACGGATTCCAGGAGAATATCGGTGGTCTCGCGGAGAATGCTCCAGGCTCCAAGCGCGATCAGCACAGCTATTGCGACCGACAGCAGGGGATCAACCAGCGTCCAACCGGTCAGGAGGATGATGATGCCACCTACAACAACGCCGACCGAGGCGATCACGTCGCCAAAGACGTGCATGGTCGCAGCCCGCACATTGAGGCTATGGCCCTCTTTTTGTAAGCCTAAACCGATGAAGAGGTTAACGGCTATGCCAATCCCTGCTGAAAGGAACATAATGAACGGCTGCACCGGTTCTGGATGTTGGAAACGCTGAAAGGCCTCCAGGGAAATGGCTATGGCGATGATGATCAAGGTGACGGCGTTGACAAGGGCGGCCAGGATACCTACGCGGTGATAGCCAAAGGTTTTGCGCGCATCGGCGGGCCTCTCAGCCTGTACTGTAGCAAACCAGGCCAGGCCAAGCGCGAAAATGTCGGTTACGACATGACCGGCATCAGAGAGTAGAGCCAGTGAATTAGAAAAAATGCCACCGGCCAGTTCCGCCACCAGGATAATGACTGTCAAGAAGAAGGCCAGGCGTAACGTCTGTTTTGCCATGCCATGGGTATGATTATGATTATGCCCAATATGCTGATTACTCATGCGGGCACCTGTGTCTCTCTTTTAAAAGGGAGGAGTGGGAGTTCGTTGGCATGGGTGAGACCGATTTCGAGCAGCAGTCGAATATGTTCATCTACGAGCCGGTAATAGACGATCCGCCCTACTTTACGCATGGTGACAACCTGTTGGTAGCGCAAAACACGCAGTTGATGGGAGATGGTGGTATCGTCTCGATCAAGGCCGGTAGCCAGGTCACCCACACACAATTCTCCTGTAGGAGCGTTCAACAAAGCATAGAGAACCCGGAGGCGCGTGGGATCGCTCAGAACGGAGAAGAGCTTTGCGATACGCTCCGCGCTGTCGTTGGCTAACAGGTTGCGCTGTACTGCCAACGCGTGTTCCGAGTGGGTGGTACGCTCCTGGGACATATATGCTGCATCGCTATCATCAGTGGTTGCTGTTTTGACAGGTTGAGAAACCATACAACCTTCCTTTATCTTTTCATATCTGCACATGTATGCAACTATTCTGTCCTTATTATAGCTCATAGACGGCATTTTGACAAGGGGAAGTGTTGCGGAAAAACACAAAAACATGGGTGCCTTGCAGACAGGTTCACTCACATGTTAGACTAAAGTGTGTTTATTTCATCTATACACACAACAACTGATCCATGGTGGCAACGGTTACGGCCTCGCCTCACAATAATCTATTTACTGATTGTCCTGGCCCTGCTCATCATCAGTGTAATCGGCCATGCTCGCCTACTTGGTGAGATAGGAAAAACTTTTGGCGGGTTTTTTTGGGCAATCGATACTGATGAACAGGTGGTTATTGCCTCTACACTACCTCAAACCAGCCAATTCGGGGCCTCAGCAGGTTCACTGACCAATACGGACCATTTCATTGGGGTCGAAGTCAAAAATAAGAACGGAGTGGCGACCTACTCGTGGCAACAGAATCAACTTCACCCCGAGATTGCGCCGCTGACGGCAGCTTATATGCGTGCCAATCCAGGTGATAGCGTTACTTACACCATCCAGCACTCTAACAATACGACGGGGCAAACAACGCTCCAGGCTGTCAGGTTTACCTGGGATATGTGGTTTGAAAACTATGGCTTGACGCTGCTCGCCGGCATCAGTTGGCTGCTGGTCGGCACTCTCTTGCTTGTCACCGCCCGAGACTGGACGGGAGCGGTCGAGGGCATTACACTGCTGCCGCCAGCGATGCTCTTTCTGCTCTACAGCCACTGGGGTAACGTGCAGCAGGCCTATCCAGCGGATATAGTATTTCAACTGCTATGGGTCCCCTCATTTGCACTACTTGGCGCAGCCTTTATCCATCTCAGTTTGACGTACCGGCCAGAAGCATTGAGTGCGCCGCGCCGCCCGCGCTTGATGGTGGATGGCCTGCCATATCTGCCGTTGATCGCGCTGGTGGCCTTTGAATGGAGTTCTTTTCTCATCTTTGGGAAAGTAGCCGGGCGCCCTCATTTTATCGTTGCGCTTAGCTATGGAGTATGCGGGGGCGTCCTGAGTTTGGTGATTGGCGTCATTTCGTTGTTACGGGTCAGTCGCATTATTCCAGGGGGGCGCATACCTGATAACGTCCGCCGTCGTCTGGGGGATCTCTTAACCCTGTGGATTGGCGGAGTAGGATTAGGTTTCTGCTTCGGAATCTTGCCCATTCTGCTAACAGGTCAGCCGTTTTTGTCAATACAGATTTTTACCGTACTGGCAATCGTCTATCCACTGCTGCTGCTCTACGCTATTCGTTCTCTGCGCCTGATCGATCAATTACAACTTACGCTCAAGCAGCGCGAAGAGGCATTGCGCGAACAGCAGCAGACGGCGGCAGCGCTACAGCAGTCGAACAGCGAACTGCAACAGGCAACCTCGCTTTTGCTGCACGCGGATGCCCACCTGCGCTCTGTACTCTCGCAGCGCATTCACGATCAGCCCAAACAGCAGGCACTGCGGATCCGCTCGCTGCTGGGACACTGGCAACACAAGCTGAAAGTGGAGTCTGAACGAGACTCAGACGGAAAGGTGGCGGTACAGCCCATTTCTGAGGCGCTGGGCAAGGTGCGAAAAATCAGCGAGGAACTGGAGGGGGACCTGCGGGGGCTGCAATTGCTGGTCGAAGATGCTTACCAGAGACGCAGCCTGGGTTTGAAACTCCACCTGGAGAAATTGATCCGTGAAGACCTTCCCGCGCTGCATCCCGAATCGCCGCTCAAGGTACAGCCCGACCTGTGGGCACTGGATGCATTAAGCCATGACCTTGAGCAGACGGAGGAAGGAACGAAGATAGCAGAGGCCATTTCATATACCGTTACCCAGGCGCTGCTGAACGTCTATAACCATGCCGGGGCGAGCTTCGCCACAGTGCAAACGGTGCGCAAGAATGGCTATATCGAGGTGTACATTACCGATGATGGACGCGGCTTTGATACGAGCTCGATCTCACCCGAAAAAACGAGCCTGTTTAAGGCGCGGCTGAAGGCTCGGGAAGCTGGCGGGATTCTGTCTATCAAGTCAGTACCCCGTCCACAGGTTGAGCATGGCACAACGGTTATGCTGCGCCTGCCTATTCCTCATAACGAGCGAAATAGCGAGCGAACGTTTACTACGGGACCGCTGTCAGAGTCGCAGGTGTATGGGAAGAATGTGGAGCGGGCATAGGCAGGCCGAAGGCCGGCATAGGAGTGTAACAGGATGACAACGATGACGGGTGCCGTATTTCTGGGAGATCGGCGACTTGCACTGCGGGAATTTCCCGTGCCAGAGCCAGGTTACGGGCAGGTGTTGGTCCGCATGAAGGCGTCATCGCTCTGCGGGAGCGACCTGCGTGCCATCTACCGGAGCAGCAACTGGGGGACGGGTCCCGAAGCGTACCAGGGCGTTATTGGAGGTCATGAGCCCTGCGGCATCATTGAGCGCGTTGGCCCTGACGTGCGACGCTTCCGAGAGGGCGATAGAGTGATCATGTATCATATCGCGGGCTGCGGTTTATGCCATGATTGCCGTGGTGGTTGGATGATTAGTTGCTCCAGCCCCGAACGTGCCGCCTATGGGTGGCAGCGAGACGGGGGACACGCCGATTTTCTGCTGGCTGAAGAGCGGACCCTTGTAGCACTCCCTGATGAACTGACTTACCTGGACGGTGCAATGGTGGCCTGTGGAGGGGGAACCGCCTACGCTGCCTGTTCTCGTGCGAATGTGTCCGGGCGAGATGTTGTACTCGTCACTGGTCTTGGTCCGGTTGGTCTCGGCATAGCACTCCTATGCAAGGCGATGGGTGCGCGCGTGGTTGGGGTAGAGGCCGTGCCTGAACGCCTCGAACTGGCGCAAAGGCTTGGCATCACGGATGTTGTAAGCTCAGCAGAGAAGAATGTCGTCGACGTATTGCGTGAGAAGACAGGTGGGCGTGGCTTTGAGGTGGCCATTGACGGCTCAGGGAACGCAAGTGCGCGCCACCTGTGCCTGGAACTGGCTCGCGAATGGGGCCGTGTCGTGTTTGTCGGCGAGGGAGGGACGGTCGAATTTGAACCAAGCCCGCTGCTGCTTCACAAGCAACTCGCCTTATACGGTTCGTGGGTTTGTAGTGTGCCGCAGATGGAGAACCTTGTCGAACAACTCGTGCGCTGGAAGCTTCATCTAGATATAATGGTGACACATCGCTTCGCGCTCAAGCAGGTCAAAGAAGCATATGAACTCTTTGATAGGGGCAAAACAGGCAAGGTAGCGATTGTGTGGGAGTGACATCTCCCCCGGCTAAAGCACGGGGGCTTCCTCTCATCACTGAGAGGCTTTCCTGCTTCGCTGAGGCTTGCCTGGCTTGGTCTTCACCGCACCGGGTCTTACAGACTCTCCACAGGCAGCAACCGCGAGCCCCGCGGCCAAAATGTTCTGTGCAGCATTGACATCACGGTCATGGGCTACGCCACATTCAGGACACACCCAGGAACGGACATCAAGCGGTAAGGAGTCGAGCATATGACCACAGTCAAAGCACCGTTTGGAGGACGGATACCACTTGTCAATTTTGACAAGGGTTCGTCCATACCATTCTGCTTTGTATTCCAACTGCCTGGTAAATTCGCTCCATCCCACATCCGAGATGGCTTTTGCCAGGCAGTGGTTTTTACTCATATTCTTGACTTGCAAACTCTCGATGCATACGACTTGGTTCTCGCGTATGATCTTCATCGAGAGTTGATGCTGATAGTCTCGCCTTCTATCAGCAATCTTCTTATGGATACGAGCAACTTTGAGACGTGCCTTGGCCCGGTTCTTGGAACCTTTTTTCTTCTTGGCATGACATCGTTGTGCCCGTGCCAACTTCTTTTCATCCTGGTGAAAGAACTTGGGGTTTCCATGCGTATGACCATCGGATGTGATCACCATCGACTTCAAGCCCAGGTCAAGCCCGACCATCGAAGGCGTGACTTCCAGTGGCTTGATGTCCTCTTCTACCAGGATGGAGACAAAATAGCGTTCAGCTTCATCTTTGGTGATGGTGACACTGCTTGGCTTACACCCATCGGGAAGCGTCCGATGCCATGTGATGTCAAGGGGAGCATCCATCTTCGCCAGAGTAAGCGTGTGCTCATTCCAGGTGAACGCATTGCTTGCATAGGTAGCGGCTTGCTGGTTACGTTTCTTTTTGAAGGTGGGATAGTCAGCACGTCCTTCAAAGAAGTTGCGAAAGGCTTTATCCAGATGTCTGAGAGATTGCTGGAGAGGGACAGAAGAGACCTCATTCAGCCACAAGGTCTCTTCTTGCTTCTTAAGCGTGACCAAGCGTTGCGCTGTGCCTTCATAGCACAAACGCTCACCATGTTGGTAATAAGCATCGGTGCGTTGTCGCAATGCCCAGTTATAGACGTAGCGACAACATCCGAAGGTTTGCGCCAGGATGCGCTTTTGTTCATCGCTTGGGTAGAAGCGATACTTGTAGGCTTTCTTCTGCTTCATACTTTACAGTATAGCATATACGCTGTAAAGCGTCAAACAGTATCCCAACCCATCGCACCCCGTAAGGTAGGCCCTTCTATCCCGCTTGAAAGACGGGGGTTTTACGGACCGTTCTATAATGCCAGAAAAAAGGAGACGAAAAGATGAATAATCAAGCAGCAGTGCTGTATGCACCTCACGACATCCGCATAGAGAAAAGACCGGTTCCCAGGCCAGGACCCAGAGAGGTGCTAGTTGAGATCAAAGCTGTAGGAGTATGCGGCTCCGATGTCCACTACTACGAGCATGGAAGAATCGGCTCGCATATTGTTCGCCAACCGCTCATCCTCGGCCACGAGTCTGCCGGCGTCATCGTGGATGCAGGAGAAGGCGTAAGCAAAAGCAGAATCGGCGAACGGGTGGCGATCGAACCAGGAATACCGGACGGGACCTGTCAACAATGTCGCACAGGGCACTACAATCTCTGTCCAAACGTCCGCTTCTTCGGCACGCCTCCCATTGACGGGGCATTCACCAACTATGTGACTGTCCCCGAAAGCTTCGCGTACACGCTGCCCGACCAGATGTCAGATGAGGAAGGAGCGTTGATCGAGCCGCTTTCAGTTGGTCTATGGGCGTGCCGCAAGGCAGTACTACGAGGTGCAGACCATGTGCTTATAACGGGAGCAGGACCAATCGGCATGCTGGCCATGAAGGTGGCGCTTGCGCTGGGGACGACCGAGGTCACGATGACAGATGTGTTTCCACAAAGGCTTGAGATGGCGCGCAAGCTGGGAGCAACACGAACCGTGAACGTAGCCGAGACACCTCTAGCCAGTGTGGGAGTGGAGGCGGATGTGCTCATAGAATGTTCGGGCAACCAGAAGGCCCTGATGGATGGCATTCGCTCGCTACGCCCGGCTGGAAAGGCCGTTGCAGTTGGTATGAACCCGGGCGAAGAGGTCAGCGTGCCGATGTCGTTCCTGCAAAACCGTGAGATCACCCTTACGGGAACGTTCCGCTATGCGAACACATATGCGGATGCGATTGCGTTGGTCGCGACGGGTCGCATTGATCTCAAATCAATCATCACCGGTCACTACGCGTTAGAAGAGACCGAGCAGGCGCTACAGGCCACGAAGAATGACCCGGCCAATATCAAATCCATTGTTGTGCCGAAATAGAGCTAATCTATGCCGGGCTTAAACCGGCATAGGCCTCGTTTGCCGTCCGGGGTTTTTGGCCGTTCTGATCGCACATTGGGCAGAAAAACCTGGCATATTTTTTGTGCTATCTTGATTTCTTGCCCCTCTCTTGTGCCAGTGCGGCCATCTGCCCAAACACATTCACCACATCTGGATGTGAACGCTCCCCGCTCAGTTCTCGATAGATAGAGGCTACAGTCACTGCAATCCGCTCACCATCTGTCCAGGAAGCATAGCGATCCAGCGGAATATCCTTCGCGGCCTCAAAGGTCGTGCAGACCTTTGCTGTAAGACCATTTGCTCATGTGCTTCCTCCCTCCCTGTTTCTTCCATTGCTTACGTCGTTGCAGGTGTGCGTTTTATTGGCATCCATCCTTGAGTTGCTGGCGTACCTATACGGTTGCGCAGAATGCCGATGCCCTCCACCTCAAGCTCGACCACATCACCCGGTTGAAGCAACTTCCCGAGTTCCAGGCCACAGCCGAAGCCAACGGTACCAGATCCGATCACTTCACCTACCTGGATTCCCTCCCCTTTAGAAATATATGCAACGATCTCCTCGACGCTCCACATCATCGTCGCGCTCGATCCACGCGACCACTCCTCTCCGTTCACACGCGCCACCATCGCCAGGTTATGTACATCCAACTCGTCAAGGGTTGTAATCCACGGTCCCAAAGCCGTGGCAAAATCTTTCCCCTTGGCCGGTCCCAGAAGTCCCTGCATCTCGTGTACTTGAATGTCACGTGCACTGAAGTCGTTCAAGATGGTGACACCTAGCAGATGTGCTAGGGCATTTTTCGGCGCCAAATCTTTCCCTGAACGCCCAATGACGAAGCCAAGCTCCAATTCGTAGTCCATCTTCTGTGTATAGTCGGGCCACGGCACTTCCTGCTCGTTCCCTAGAAGCGTAAGGGGATTGCCTTTATAGTACAACGGCATCTGGTAGTACTGCTCAGGAACCTTGCCAAGCACCTTGGTGAAGGAGTTGTGTAGATGCTGTTCGAAGGCCAGGCAGTCGCGCAGAACAGGAGGATCAATGGGAGCCAACCACGAGAGGCCTTCCAAGGGAAGGAGAGCACGCTCATCCTGGACCGATTCGACACTCCGTGTTACAGCAGTGAGAAACGTTGGACCGGCTGCAAGGGCATCGGCCATGCTCGGTGGATAGAGTGCTGAAGCCAGGCGATCTGCAGCATTCGCCGTTGCTCCTGTGCGTATAAGTCGATTATACTCGGCAGTTACCAGGTCGATCACCCGCTTCTGCTCGGGCTGTACCACGACCAGGCGTGGTACCATGCCTTGGAGTGACTCACGTAGAATACGTCCCAATTTCATAGGTAGCTCCTTAATGGATGCAAATATGAGGAAGAAAATGCCTGGTATGATTAGCGCTACATAGGCCTCATTGTGCTGGATGCGGACAAAACTTTCCATAACCCCTTGCGATTATTATATATCGTAGCGCGCTAGGACAGAAAGATCTGAGCTACATCCGTCATACACTCCACGGATACCCCTCGGCTTTTATCCCCTAGCACCATACTATATCATTGCTGGAGCGGGTGACCTTGTATCAACATGTAGGCTTCAACATTGTCCGGCAAGCAGGCATGTATAAGCGGAACTTGTATGAAAAGAAAGCCTATACCTCCTTCTGTCGAACGATGAGGTATAATGGTGCAGAGAAACGGTCAAAGTCATCGTAGGGACCAGTGGTCCAGGTGCGTCTGGGATGCATTGCGCATCCTTTGTCAGGAGGTGCTGCATGCGTGAGCTCCCGACGGGAACGGTCACGTTGCTCTTCTGCGATATCGAGGGATCCACGCACCTCCTCCAACAGGTGGGCGACCGCTACGCCAGCCTGCTGATGGAGTCCCGGCACCTGCTGCGCACAGCGTTCCACTCGTGGAACGGCCACGAGGTCGACACACAAGGGGATGCCTTCTTCGTGGTCTTTACGCGCGCCACCGATGCCCTCTCAGCGACGGTGACTGCGCAGCGTGCTCTCGTCACCCATCCCTGGCCCGAAGGCGTGGCGGTACGGGTGCGCATGGGGTTGCACACGGGCGAGCCGGAGCTTTCCCCCGCAGGCTATGTTGGCCTGGACGTGCACCACGCTGCACGGCTCATGAGCGCTGCCCATGGTGGGCAGGTGCTCCTTTCCCAGACGGCTCGCGACCTTGTGGAGCACGACCTGCCGGACGGCGTGGGCCTGCGCGATCTGGGGCAGCATCGCCTCAAGGACGTTGGACGGCCCAGCCGCCTCTTCCAGTTGGTCATTGCGGACGTGCCTGCCGACTTCCCACCTCTTAAGACCCTCGACGCCCACCCTCACAACCTGCCAGTTCAGCCCACTCCGTTTATCGGACGAGAGCGGGAAGTGGCTGCCGTCGTCGATTTGCTGCGCCGCGAGGAGGTGCGCCTCGTGACGCTCTCGGGTCCGGGCGGCACGGGCAAAACCCGCCTGGGCGTGCAAGTGGCAGCGGAGCTCTCTGACCGCTTCGTCGATGGCGTGTTTTTCGTGACCCTGGCTCCCATCAGCGATCCCGATCTGGTCCTGTCCACCATTGCCCAGACGCTCGGCATCCGCGAAGTGGCTGGTCAGTCCCTGTTGGATCGCCTCTCGGAGGAGCTGCAGCCACAGCAGATGTTGCTGCTGCTGGACAACTTCGAGCAGGTGGTCAGCGCCGCCCTCGTGGTGGTAGACCTGCTGGCCGCCTGCCCCCAGATCAAGGTGCTGGTGACGAGCCGGATGGTGCTGCACGTGCGAGCCGAGCGCGAATTCGCGGTACCACCGCTGGTGCTGCCTGATCCTCAACACCTGCGGGATCTCGCGGCACTCTCGCACTTTGAGGCGGTGGCACTCTTCATCCAGCGAGCCCTGGCGGTCAAGCCCGACTTCCAATTGACCTCTGCTAACGCACAAGCCGTGGCGGAGATCTGTATTCGCCTGGACGGACTCCCGCTGGCCATCGAGTTAGCAGCGGCCCGGAGTAAACTGCTTCCCCCAGCAGCACTCCTGGCGCGGCTAGAGCATCGGTTGTCTGTGTTGACGAGCGAGACACGAGATGTGCCAGTGCGGCAGCAGACGCTGCGCAACACCATCGCGTGGAGCTATCACCTGTTAGATGCCCAGGAGCAACGACTCTTCCGGCAGCTCTCCGTCTTCGCCGGTGGCTGCACATTGGAGGCAGCGGAGGCCGTTTGTGCTGTGCTTAGCGACGGAGATGGAGGGGGACCAGTCCTGGATGGCGTGGCCTCTCTCACCGACAAGAGCTTGTTACAACTGACGGCGCAAGAGGAAGGGGAACTACGCCTGGTGATGCTGGAGACGATCCGCGAGTATGGGCTGGAGCGCCTGGCGGAGGCCGGGGAAACGGAAGCGACGCGCGAGGCGCACGCGGCGTACTACCTGGCCCTGGCAGAGGAGGCCGAACCCCATCTCAAGGGGGCCGAGCAGAACAGGTGGTTGGCTCGCCTGGAGCAGGAGCGCGAGAACCTGCGGACGGCCCTCTCCTGGCTGCTAGAGCCCGCCCGCATGGAGGGGCAGGCCGAAGAGGGGAGGGTGCAGGCGGAGCGGGCCTTGCGCATGTGTGTCGCGTTGTTCCCGTTCTGGTATAACCGTATGTACTTCAGAGAGGGATGGACTTTCCTGGAGCGGGCCCTGGCGATGCGAGAAGGGGTAGCTGCATCGCTCCGGGCCAAAGTACTCTACAACGCTGGATTTCTGCTTTGGGAACTGGATGACCTGGAGCGAGCAGAGGCGCTGACTGGGGAGAGCCTGACACTGTACGGGGAAGTGGGAGATACAGCGGGTATGGCGCGCGCGCGTTTATTGCTGGGGGCGGTCACCTGGCTGAGGAGTCAGTATGCTGCAGCCCGTGTCCAGATCGAGGAGGCCGGAGCGCTCTTCCAGCAAGCTGGCGACACCTGGGGCAGAGGCCGATGCCTCACCGACTTGGCGCGCATGGTCACCGAACAAGGCCAGTACGAGCTAGCACACGCGCTGCTGGAGGAGAGTCTCGCACTCTATCAAGCCCTGGGCGACAAACAGCGCATCGGATGGGTGCTCTACCTTCTGGCGCGCGTGCTCTTTGAGTCGCAAAGCGATCTAGCCAAAGCCTCTGCCCTGGCCGAGCAGAGCCTGGCGCTCCAGCGAGAGGTCGGCGCCAAATTATTCATCCCTGAAGCACTTAGGCTGCTAGGAGAGATACGCCTGGTGCAGGGGGAGCAGACCAGAGCACGCGAACTTGCCGAGGAGAGCGTGGCGATCTTCAAGGAGGAAGGAGATGAGTGGGGGATCGCCCTGGCGTCCATTGGCCTGGCGCGCATCCTAGCATCCCAGGGCGAGCGTGCGGCGGCACGTGCCCTCTACCAGGAAAGCCTGG
The DNA here is from genome assembly GCA_955652655.1 of uncultured Ktedonobacteraceae bacterium. GTDB lineage: Bacteria > Chloroflexota > Ktedonobacteria > Ktedonobacterales > Ktedonobacteraceae > UBA11361. The sequence continues at coordinate 11,658 of CATPCK010000471.1, forward strand.
CACTGCTGCACAAGATAGGCAACAAGGCGTTCATCGCTGCCTGTCTGGAGGGCCTGGGAGCAGTGGGAGCAGGACAAGGACAGCCCGCGTGGGCAGCACGGCTGTGGGGAGCAGCAGAAGCCTTGCGGCAGCACATTGGCGCTCCGCTGCCGCCTGTCTACCGCGCTGACTATGAGCGCTCTGTGGCTGCCGCACGCGCCCATCTTGGTGAAAAGCCCTTTGCCTCCGCCTGGGCCAAGGGCCGCACCATGACGCCAGAACAGGCTCTTGCCGCCGAGGACCAGCCGCTACTCCCCACGCCAACTCCACCCGCCAGGCCAGCAGCCACCTCTCCCGATGGACTGAGCGCCCGCGAAGTCGAAGTCTTGCGCCTGCTGGCACAAGGACTGACCGACGCGCAGATTGCCGAGCAACTGGTGCTGAGTCTGCATACCATTCACGCGCACCTGCGTACCATCTACAGCAAACTGGGTGTCACCTCGCGTAGTGCGGCCACGCGCTATGCTTTTGAGCACCAGCTGATGTGAAGACCATCTCCGAAAACGGCTTCCACCTTCGCCTGATGACATCCTACTCGCCGTTTCATTCCCTTCCTTTGCCTATCCTCTCCAAACCGACTAGCTAATTCTAACGAGCTGCTGCTAAGAAGCTTCCCTATGTGCTGTTTGTAGATTAGCCGATTGTGACGATGTATTTTCGCCTCTTCCCAGGTAGACTCAAAGCAGTGGTTCACCTGTTGAACTGAGGGAACTGAGCACCACCTGGAGGCGCAGCAGAAATACTGCTCAATCTTCCCAGGTTGGTGCGTCAGTCACTCGTATCCAACGCATGTTTATTGATTGTTGTGACACTCACAGAAGGAGAAATGCAATGCCACTTTACATGGACATCCATCACAAAGTCGAGGGTTTGACCGCAGATGCAGTCATGCACGCACACGAGGCAGATGTGCAGACGCAGGAAAAGTACGGCGTACAGTACCTGAAGTATTGGTTTGATGAGGGCAGTGGCAAGGTTTTCTGCCTTGTCAATGCTCCCAACAAGGAGGCGGCAGCAACGGTACACCGCGAAGCTCACGGCCTTGAAGCCGATGAAATCATCGAGGTTCAGGAAGGCGTCTAATACACACTATGTATAGGCCCGATCCATACGTTGATGACTTGAGGGGCAAGATTGTTCTATTGCAGTTCTATTACCAAATCACAAGCAAAAAAGGGAAAAATGCCATGAAGAAACACCTGATCATCGCCTTCGCCATCTGTGTCCTGTTCCTGTCAGCGTGTGGCTCGCGTGTGGAAACGAGCACAGCTGCCACGCATGCAACTGCTCATGCCACGGGATCAATCACCACGGGCAGCACGCAGAGCGTCTGCCAGGGCCTGCACGATCGGCAAGCCCAACTCAGTCAGCAGTACCAGGCAGCCAGCGTTCAGCTCAGCGCGGCTCAGGCTCGTGGAAACCTGCAACAAGGAAGAGAAGCGGAAAAGAGGCTCATCAGACTGCGTCAGTCTATCGCCCAGGTGCAAGCGCAGCTGAAATTATGCTACAAAAATGTGGCCTGAGCAACAGCCAGAGCCATCGTTTTCCTCAACGAGTCCACCGGGATCAAGGCAAGCTCTCGCTCTGGTCCCAATGGGCTCAGCCTCTTTCGTCAGAAGAGGCTTGAATACAGGAACTGGTCTATCTAACACGCGCGCTTGTGGCTTCCAATTTTTTTCCTGTACCTGTTTCTGTCGGTGATTGCTGATTCCAAGTGCAGCCCGAACGCGGTTGATCTGGCTGATACTCACACTGAGGTCAAAACGTTCTCGCAGGATAACTCGAGGCTGGAGGGGCGGCGATGCACGCTACACCGGGCGTAAACCGGCATAGGCCTCGTAAGCAAGGGCGAGCAAGACGCGCCGGCCGGGATCGCTTGGCGACCCATAGATGGCAAAGAAATTGTAGAGGTCGCTGACAAGATTCTCAAGCGGCCCTATGTTCGGCCCTCCGCGAGCATTGAGGAAACCCATGCGCAGGGCAATTTCATCATTGCTCAGCCCTTGCGCTATCAACGAGGCACATTCCTCCTGACGCGGCGTCAATCGCTGCCCACTTAGCTTCTTGAGCAAATAATGCAAGACCTCGGTATCGATGAAGGTTTCGTTGCGCAGCACGACGGTGGTGGCGATCTGCTCAAGGTAGGCCGGTTCAATGTGGCTAAAGAGGGCATAGCCGTGTAACCCCGGCTGTTTTCC
>CATPCK010000472.1 GCA_955652655.1 uncultured Ktedonobacteraceae bacterium
GGCCGTCTCCGATGATATGTTGCGTGTCTATGATGTCTACAACTGTATCCGCGATAAACCCGGTCGCGATCTCTATGATATCTGGGTCTGTAACGGTGAATGGCAGGTGCTTTTGACACCAAGCAATAACACTATGCACTACTCAATAGAGGTGCATGATAAACTGGAGGCAGTTCTCGGTAAAGGGGCGATCGAGGCAACACTGGTGGAACACTAGACACCTCTTCTATTGATTTGTTGAAGACGATGACGCGTGACGGGACATGTCCTGTCACGCGTTATCGTCTCTTCCCAAATGTCATAATTTGCGGTATCCTTTGAGGGGGGCTGATTGATAGAGCGTATAAAACTTCCTTTGATCTTCATACGTAAGAATCGAGAAGCGTGTTTTCATCCTGGCGTTAGAGCGAAGCGATGCTGCTATACTGAGAAAAGGTAGAAAAGAGTGAGTTATGTGAACAGGGATCCATTGCCAGTAGATCCCAACGCGGGCAGCCGCCGGCCAATGTCTTCAGAGAGATGGGGAGAGTGGGAGGCGGATGACGAAGATACCCAGCCACAGCGCGCTATATCAATTCCTTCCGCCACTGCAAAGCCTATTAGCGAACAAAAGCATATACCGCAGCCGCAATTCAAGCAAGAACAGAACCAGCTCGTCAACCCACAGTTTACGCACCGCGAACATGTAACGGGCGCCCTCCCTGTATACCCATCAGAGGCACCGCTGTTTCGACCCGCTACTTATCCACCTTATCCACCACAAGCACCGCAACAGGGAGCAGGCTATTCCCCACCACAGCAATGGCAGGGGTACCCGCCACAGGGAATGCCACCCTATCAACCGCAAGGATATGCTTATCCAGCCTACCAGGGGTATGCACCGCCCTATCAACCCTATGGGATGTATCCCGGCTACAATGGCTATGCTCCTTATGCATGGCCAGCGCCGCGACCAAAGCAGGATGGCTACCGACTCACCGTCATTATCATCTCGATGGTAGCATCGGGTCTGGCGGTGCTAGCCGGATTGGGAAGTATCCTCTTCCTGTTGTTGTTCATCATTGGCTCTGCCGCCAATCCAAACAGTCGCTTCATTAGCGGCGCACAATACCTCAGCGGTCTCCTGACGTTGATCGCATTCGCTATCGCAGGTGTAGTCGGGGGCGGCTTCAGCCTCTACCACAGCATTCGCGGTATCCTCAACAAACGTTCCGCCAGATTCAAATTACCCTGGTTCTGGATATTCTTGATACTCTATGTGTTTGTGCTGGGCATTGGCTTTGCGTTACAGGCAAATGGACTGGAAGTGGCTTCCCCCGCTTTGATCAGCTTCTTGATTATCCTGGTCGCCATTTTTCCCGCGCTTACCTTGCTCGCGCTTGCTGTACGGCGCCTGCGTAACGCGGATTGGACAACGACCTGGCGGCGTTTTACGCTGGCATTGACCAGTGGAGCAACACTGGGCATTGGGCTGGCGCTGGGCCTGGAATTAGCATTGATTTTTCTGGTTGTACGCGGACCCAGCGCGGCAAATGCCTTACAGTGCATCGAAAATCCCAACAGTCCAGATTGTGGGACGTTCGCAGCTTTCGACCTCATTTTCATCATTGTGGCGATCATCGGTCCTATAGTGGAGGAGACGGTAAAGCCTCTGGCGGTGGCGCTCTATATTGGACGGATACGAGGTCCAGCAGAAGCCTTTCTGCTAGGCATGGCCAGTGGTATCGGCTTTGCCCTGGTGGAAACGGTGGGATACATTGGTTCAGGCTATCATGATTGGCTGGCTGTCGCGATAGAGCGCACAGGCGCTGGTTTACTGCACGGCGTTGGAGCCGGTATGGTAACGCTGGGTTGGTATTACCTGACGCACGCCAAAAACCATCGCTTCCTCAAAGCTTTTGGCTTCTGGTTTTACGCGGTTTTGCAGCACTTTGTCTGGAATGGCTCAGCAGTGCTTGGGCTGCTGCCTGGTTCGGTAGGCACGACGATAAATAGCTGGAATTTGAATCTTGGCTTTATCACCCTGCCTTTCATTGAGATACTCAACATCATCGAAGCAATCCTGATACTGCTGTTTTTCTTCTATATAACAGGAAGATTGAGGAAAAAATCACCCTCCTCACCACCTGATGAGGACAGCAAAAGGGAGCCATCGCGCCAGGCAACGATGCCCGTCAGAGTCTAGAGGCTGCTTAGCTGTTCATTGCACCTCTACATCCTTAGGTGTTATACTGCACTTGGCGTGGTGGATACCGTTATGTCAAGGTTTTCTTGCCTGGTTTCATCCATCCCCTAAGAAAGCTTATAAACGCTGTTTTTTATTATATACCTGGACATGCGTCTTTCTAAATAGAGCATCTATCTATGACATTTGAAAACAAAGCAATGAGAGAGCCACAAGGTTTCGGTAACGAGCGTGCCGGGCTAAAAGGGCAGAGCAAGCTCCGTTTCGGGAACTATGACCTGATCCGTCGTATCGATGTTGGCGGAATGGGTGAAGTCTATCTTGCCCGCCAGCGCACGGCCTTTGACCGCGAAGTTGCCATCAAAATTATTCGCTCTGACCTTGTGCATGACACGACCGCGCGCAAGCGCTTTCTCCGGGAAGCTGAGGTGAATGCGCATCTCAAGCACGAACATATACTGCCGTTGTTTGAATTCGGCGAAGAGCAGGGACGCCTCTTCCTCGTAACACCCTATATCGCTGGCGGCACTCTTTCACGGCGTTTACAGGCTGGCCCGCTATCGCTGACCGAGGTACACCAGCTTTTTACTGCCTTAGTCAAGGCGGTGGCCTATATCCACCGGCGGGGCGTTGTCCACCGTGACCTCAAACCCAACAATATCCTGCTCGATCGCGAGGGAAATTCTGGAGAGGTTTATGTGCGCCTCATCGATTTTGGCATTGCCAGCATCCAGGGTATGGCTGCCAGTCCACCCTTGACCACAGCAGGCACGGAAATGGGAACCATCGCTTATATGGCCCCTGAGCGTCTCTCCGGAATCGCCGCTTCCAGCAACGACATCTTTTCACTCGGTGTCATTCTTTATCAAATGTTGGCAGGCCAGTTGCCTTCGGCTGATCAACGTGTCTCTCTACCTCAGCCGCTGGAGTATGTAGTCGATCAATGTATCGCCCCCGATCCCGCGGATCGCTTCGCAACAGCTGAAGATGTGCTGAACGCCTTCGAGTATGCCTATCAGTATCTCAACGCGTCATCTACTCAGAAAGCGCCGTCATCGACACCCCCGTTCATACCTGTTCCAGGTAATGATGTGATCTCCAATCACACGGGAAATAATAAACAACAGGTCAAAACGCTACATCACTCTGATGATTTTCCGCGCTCTTCTGCGCCGTCCTTTCGCCCACCAGGATTGGATGGGTTTGATCAGAATGATTATGGCTCTCCTACCGTCAATCTCGATTTCGCGAATACACAGGAAAAACCGTATGTGACGGCATCGCACGCGCCAATTACTGCCGCCCACTACGCTCCCAGCAAACCGCCACGCTCCTCGGGGCCGCACAGAAACCCTATTCTCGCTACCGTGACGCTGCTGGTCGTGTTCCTGCTCCTCGTGACCGCCGTGCTCTTCTTCTTTGCAGAAGTGAAACCAACGCTGGATGTTACTGGCAACGTGAACTTCGGACCGCAGGTTCAACTCACCAAGCAAGTGTTCCATATAAAGGGGAACATTTCGCAGCAAAACATCGATGTAAATTCAGCTACTATTCCGGTGAAGACCTTTAGCAGCAGCAAGGATGGTTCTCTATCGGGACAGACGACCGGGCAGAAATGTATTCTCCCTCCTCTCTTTGATTGTCAACAGGTAGTTGCGCAATCAGACGTGGATAATCTCTCTACGCAACTCAGACAGAGCCTGGACGATAAAATTTCGAGAGACTTGCGCCAGCAGATCCATAGCCAGAACGGTACGCGGGTTGGCGCGATTCAGTTTGTGGACGCCCCCGTTACCGCGAATCCACAGGTTGGTGAAAGTGGTACTTCAGTGACCGTTTCGATCACTGGACAACAGGGACAGGCGGCCTCCATCGTAAGCCAGGATGCCCGGCAACTGGCACGCTCGTTATTGCAGCAGCAGGTCCAGAAAATGGGAGCAGACTACATACTGCTCAACTCGATGATTCAGATTGGTCAACCTGTAATCAAAGGTGCAGACAACAATGGAAATGTACTCATCGACATTGCCGCCGCTGGCGACGTGCAGTACCAGTTTCCATCATCGCAACTGCAGGATATACAGAATGCTGTGAAGAGTATGAAAGAAAAAGACGCCCTTGCCTTTATCAAAAGACAGCAAGGAATCGATCCTGCGACGGTCACTATTCACCTCTCTTCCGGCAATACCATGCCAGGTGACCCACAGAAGATCAAGATCGTCACGATCAACCCGGCCAGTTATCCTCCTGTTTTCTTGCCCAAGGTGTCGTGAGGAAGTGCATTGAATCAACACATGCTCTCGCAGGCAGGAAATCCACAAACACAGGCTAACACGTCCTCACGTCACAGCGAAACAGGGTATCCAAAGGATGTACCCCAGGACTTCCTGTTGCCACCACCTGGTCGGCGCTATGTGCGCTCATTTCTTTTCTCGCGGCATGTAAACGCGCCCTTCGCCAGAGTACACCTGCTGGCACGTACACTACTCGCCCTCTGCCTGTCGGCAGCGTTATTGAGAACCATCAACACAAGCCACCCTGATCTTGTGGGAGCGGCGGTACTCTGGTCAGGAGCAGTGCTCATCCTCGCGCTCAGCGGAGTAAGTCCAGGCGTTGCGCGCCTCTATTTCTTGCTCACCCTGCCAGCGCTGCTCGCGCTTTTCATCACCTGGATCGTTTTCAACCCGGTGCCGGGGAAAGTCACTCTGTTGAAACTTCCCATCTATTCGGGGCAGCTCGTGATAGGGTTGGTTACCTGGCAGGCCATCCTGCTTGTGATTGTCGCGGGGTATTTTTTGTGGACACGCAAGCTCTTTCTTGGTATTGTCGTGGGCATTGTGGTAGCGTTTGCGTTCGAACAGTGGGTTCACCTTCCCGAATTGCGCATCGCACAGGTAGTATTCTTCCATCCCCTCACTTTGCTGGTGAGTGATCAGGGGCTGCTGGTAGCTGTGACCAAAACAATTGGCTATGCCGGCATGATTATCGTCTCTATCGCGCTCGTGATGACCGCACGTGACGCCGAACTGATCGGGGTACTGCGCCAGTTGCGCTGCCCTCAAGCAGTGATCTTCTTTCTCAGCACCGTTTTTCGCTCACTAGACCTGGCTCTCTCCGACTATGAAACTATCCGACAGGCGCAGATCACCCGCGCCATAGCGGCTCGCCCACGCAGTTTTATACGCCGTCTACGCGATTTAGCCAGTATAGCGGTCCCTCTTGTGGCCATCATGATTCGCCGTTCCGGCGAGATTGGCGATGCGCTGCTGGCAAGAGGTTATACCCCTGGTCGACCTATGGCGGATTTTTATGAAAGCAGCCCCTGGCACTTGATCGATTGGGGCGTCGCTGTCCTCTGTCTCCTCTTGTTGTATTTCGCGCTGGGACCGCATCCTGCTGTCATGACGCTGCTTTGGAGGGGTGTGTAGGAGTCGCTATGTCTCTTGTGA
>CATPCK010000473.1 GCA_955652655.1 uncultured Ktedonobacteraceae bacterium
GTACTGTAACATAGAAGGTGGTACTATTTAGTACCACCTTCTATGTTACAGTACAGCTGTTACATGTTTATTGTTCAAGCGTCTCGATCGTCTTCTGGACTATCTCCACGAAATCTTGCTTGATGCTCGCTCCCCCGACCAGTGCCCCGTCGATATCAGCATGCGCCATAAACTCTCCAATATTGGCGGGGGTAACGCTGCCACCGTAGAGAATACGCAGATCGGTTGCCGCTTCACTGCCATACATATCATTGTAGAGCTCTCGAATAAGCGAGATCACCTTCCCTGCCCCCTCTACCGTAGCAGCTTTGCCCGTGCCAATGGCCCAGATGGGTTCGTAGGCGATCACCACGTCCGCTGCCCGCTGCGCTGAGAAGTTTGCCAGGCTGTGCAACACCTGGGTGCGAATAACCTGCTCGGTCTGCCCTGCCTCGTACTGTTCCAGGTGTTCACCGATGCAGATAATCGGGCGCAAGCCATGACGAAGCGCCGCCTGCGCTTTTTTATTGACCATTTCGTCCGTTTCACCAAAATAGGTGCGCCGCTCAGAGTGGCCGAGAATCACGGTGCTGCACAGTTCGCTTACCATCGTCGGAGCGATCTCGCCGGTGAAGGCCCCCTTCTCCTCGTAGTACATATTCTGCGCGCCTAGCTCTATGCGCGTCAACGGATGTTCATCCAGCACCTGGCGCACAGCAGCTAACGAGATTGCCGGTGGACAGAGGATGCTCATAATGCGCTCGTACAGGAGCATCAACCTCCCGAGTTCAGGAACGATATCCCTGGCAAAGTTTGCGGCTAGCTGTGGCCCATAGTTCATCTTCCAGTTGCCCGCGATAATTGCGGTACGTGTTTTTATAGCCATCTTATTTGTCCTGCAATGCTGCTACACCCGGTAGGACGCGCCCTTCCAGGAATTCCAGCGAAGCGCCTCCGCCTGTTGAGACATGCGACATCTTTTCCGCTGCCCCTGCCTGTTCGACCGCCGCTGCCGAATCGCCCCCGCCGATGATGGTGGTTGCGCCAGCTTTGGTACGCTCGGCCAGCATCTCAATCATCGCGTCAGTTCCCCCAGCGAAGGCTGGCATCTCAGCGACGCCCAGCGTGCCGTTAAAGACAATCGTCTCAGCGCTTGAGAGAGCCTTGCGGAATGTGGTGATAGTCTCGGGGCCAATGTCCATGATACGCCATCCCTTGGGAACCTCGCTGCTGGCGACAACTCTGTGGTTTGCATCGGCAGCAAAGCGATCAGCAATGACTACATCGGTGGGCAGCAGAAACTCCAAATCACGCTGGTGAGCCTTGTTGATCAATTCACTGGCGACATCGACTTTTCCCTCTTCATAAAGAGAGTCACCGATCTCGTAGCCTTCTGCTTTGAGGAAGGTATTCGCCATCCCTCCGCCTATCAGCAGCATATCGACCATGCCGATCAGTCGCTCCAACACCGCTATCTTGTCCGAGACTTTGGCGCCGCCGACGATCGCCGCGAAGGGCCGGCGTGGATTCTCCAACGCTCCTCCCAGGAAATTAATTTCCTTCTCCATCAGGAAACCGGCCACCCCTGGCAGGTAATGCGTGACGCCTTCCGTCGAGGCATGCGCGCGGTGTGCTGTCCCGAAAGCATCATTGACATAAATATCAGCAAGAGAGGCAAGCTGGCGTGCGAACGCTGGATCATTCTTCTCTTCTTCATCGTGAAAGCGTAGATTCTCCAGCAAGAACACCTGGCCAGGTTGTAAATTTCTGGCGAGCGCTTCAACCTCTGGCCCGATACAATCTGGCGCCAACTGCACAGGTTTATGCAATAACGCACTCAATCGTTGCGCCACCGGCGTCAATCTCATGGTCTCAATGGCTTTCCCTTTTGGACGCCCCAGGTGAGACATAAGTATGACTGCCGTTTCATGCTCAAGGAGATACTCGATAGTAGGCACTGCCGCTCTAATACGCGTATCATCGGTAATATGCTGTTCTGCGTCGAGCGGTACATTGAAGTCGACGCGCACAAGAACACGTTTGCCCGCGACATCGATATCGCGAATAGTTTTCTTATTCATCATGCTCACTCCAGGGCCAGTAACACCAGGGCGGGGGCAAGCCCCGCCCCTACATTTTATTCACAACACGGCCATATGAGATGTAGGGGAGGGGTTTGCCCCCGCCCTGGCCTCTAGAAGCCTTTTTGTGCGATAAAGTGTGCCAGATCGGCAACGCGGCAAGAGTAACCCCACTCGTTGTCGTACCAGGCGATCACTTTAACCATGGTGCCCCCGGTAACCATCGTTGAGAGACCATCGATGATCGAAGAGCGTGGATCGCCCCGGTAATCCATGGAAACCAGCGGTTCTTCAGAATAACCCAGGATACCATTGAGCGCGCCCGCCTCCGCTTCCTTATAAGCGTCATTAATGGATTCCCTGGTAGCCTCTTTGCGCACAGAAGCAACAAAGTCAACCACCGAGACGGTGACCGTTGGTACGCGCAATGACATACCGTCGAAGCGCCCCTTGAGTTCAGGAATGACAAGTGACAGTGCACGCGCTGCTCCGGTAGTCGTGGGGATGATGTTGGAGCCGGCGGTACGAGCGCGGCGCAGGTCTTTATGCACCTGGTCCAGGATACGCTGGTCATTGGTGTAAGAGTGAATCGTATTCATCAGGCCCCGCTCGATACCAAAGGTGTCGTTGAGTACCTTGGCGGCTGGTGCGAGACAGTTGGTGGTGCATGAAGCGTTCGAGATAATATTGTGTTTGGCCGGATCATACATATGATCGTTAACGCCCAGCACCATCGTCAGATCTTCGCCCTTTGCAGGTGCTGAGATGATCACTTTTTTCGCGCCGCCGCGCAAGTGGGCAGCCGCCTTTTCGGCATCGGTGAAGAGACCTGTCGATTCAATCACCAGCTCTACCCCTAGATCACCCCAGGGAATCTGTGCCGGGTCGCGCTGTGAGATCACTTTGACTTTGTGCCCGTTCACGATGAGTGAGTCAGCAGTCGCCTCGATTTCACCCGGGAAGTGCCCATACGTGGAATCATATTTCAAGAGATGGGCATTCGTCTTGGTATCGGTTATATCGTTGAGGGCGACGACTTCGAGGTCACGTGGATGGCGTTCAAGCATCGCTTTCAATGTCTGGCGTCCAATACGCCCAAAACCGTTAATGCCTATGCGAGTTGTCATGGAAAGTGTTCTCCTTTTGCGCTAAATTTGGTGTTATCAAGGGTAATAAAGTCAGGCTTACAAATAAATGTGCGGCACAAGGAAACAGGAGAATGTTTCATGTGAAACATTCTCCTGTTCCACTCTCTAGCCTTACACATAACAGGGTATCACCTGGGCTAAGAGATGGTCAAGGGAACCTCTGGGACGGGGATCACGCCAATGGAAAAACGCACATACTCGTCGCTATAGCCAAAACCGGAACCGGGCACTCCGGCGATACCGGTCTTCTCAAAGAGGGAAAAGGCGTCTTCACCGGGCCGCAACTGGCTCCAGTTATAGACCGTGGCGTCATCGTCGACAAAAATGTGTTCGAACAACTGCTGCTCTTTATCGATGCGCTGTAACTGAGCAATGAAACGCTGCCTGCGCAGCTTATAGAGAGCCCGCAACTTCTCGACAAGCCATGGGCGAGCACGTATCAGGCGCACGTACGCCATAAAACGTAATTGCCAATCCGCTGGAAGCGCGGCCATACTGTTCGACCAACCAGGAGCAATGGCGGCAGCGATGTCCACTCTGTCTACTGTAACCCAACCAAAACGCTCACCTGTCAAGGAATGCGTCTTCGAAAGACTGCTCACAAAGATACAGTGTCGCAAGACATCGGGAGATGTAAAAGTGGCCATGCGCGCCAGGTCTTCCTCAGGCTTACCTGTACCAATATAGGCAAGATCGGCAAGAATAAAAATCTCTCTCCCTGTCTCGTTGTACCTGGAGACAACCGCGTGGATGGCGTTGAGTTCAGCAGGCGAA
>CATPCK010000474.1 GCA_955652655.1 uncultured Ktedonobacteraceae bacterium
ATAGATATCCCCACGGTATTCGGAGCAAACTCGCCTGAGGCGCAGGAGGCCAGCCTCCACCCTAATCAGGCGTTTGCCGATTTCGTCGGAATCGGCATCCATTGCGCGCAAAACAGCCAGACCTGCTCTCCCTCTAATACTGGTAAGCCAGACCTGCTGCCCAATGAGCCCGGCGGGTACATGGGATACAATGGACTCTTCGGCCACAAGTACGTCGCGCCTATCATCAGCCCAAAGGGACCACTGAAGGATCTGAACGGCAACGTTATCCAGGATCCCAAAGGTCACATTGGTTTCCCAGGCTTTGATGGCATGTCTGCTGCGGTCTCGCTTTCGTATGTAGCGGCGATGCAGGAACACAGCGTACCGGTCACCTATGCCTACATCTCGGATGCACACGACGCGCACCCCAGTGGTCCAGCCTTTGGACCTGGCTCAGCTGGCTATGTTCAAGCACTCCAGTCATACGACAAGGCTTTCGGTTTATTCTTCAAGCGGCTGCAAAGCGACGGGATCAATAAAAGCAATTCCCTTTTTGTCTTCACGGCCGATGAAGGAGATCACTTTGTTGGTGGGCCACCCAGCCCGGCAGGCTGTAATGGTGTAACTACACCTTGCACATATAAGCAGATTGGCGAGATAAATGCGAATATGGCCGGCTTGCTGGCCACAGAACAGGGTGTTACAACCCCGTTTAATGTTCACTCGGACTCTGCTCCCAATGTCTATATCACTGGCAACCCAAAACGAACAGATCCATTGGCTCGTAACTTCGAGCGCGCTACCGGTAAACTTACGGCGGTAAATCCGATGACGGGCAACACTGATACGCTTACTAAATACCTGGCTGACCCGGTGGAGATGAAGTTACTGCACATGATCACGGCCGATCCTGCGCGTACACCGACGTTCACGATGTTTGCCGACCCCAATTACTTCCTGTTCGCAGGAGCGCCGAACTGTGCTTCCCCGTGTGTGACACAGAACCCTGCTTTTGCCTGGAACCATGGTGATGTATCACCTGATATTAACACGACGTGGTTGGGTATCGTTGGTCCCGGTATCAAGGCACAGGGTGTGAACAGTAGTGTCTGGTCGGATCATACCGATATTCGTCCAACGATGATGGAGCTGCTCGGCCTGAAGGACGACTATAGCCATGACGGGCGTGTGCTCTTCGAGGTAATCAAAGATTCCGCTCTACCCAAAGTGATACGGCAGAATCGCGCATTCTTTACGCTGCTGGCGCAGGTGTACAAGCAAATCAATGCACCTGTTGGCGCTTTCGGGCTGACAACGTTGCAAATCTCTACAACTGCCCTGGAGAGCAACGCGTCCAATGATAGCACGTATACAAACCTGGAAAACCTATTGCAGTCCTTGAACAGCTCACGGGATGCCTTGGCAGGCCAGATTATCGCCACACTAGAGGCGGCGGAGTTTGGCGGAGGCAATAGTAGCGCTTCACTCTTTAGCAACCAGCGTCTACAGCAACTCGTTGCGAGTGGTCAAGCGTTACTCAAACGTGCAGAAACTGTGGGGAAGTAGTAATGCGCCTGGGAAATGGCATCTTCTCAAGGATGCCACGTGAACATACAGTTCTATAGTGGTAGGTTTATACAGCAGGGCCGATGATAACCCAAACGGTTATCATCGGCCCTGCTGCATGAGAAAACATGGCCGCATTCATTGCAGGCCTACTCAAGCAATGCGTCTTCTGGCAGCGGTGGAGGGCGGAGAGGAACGGGTGAAGACTGGATAATAGTGGTGGTGGTTGAGCCATAGAAGAGGAAGCTGTCGAGGAGCCGGTCAAGCTGATCGATAGCAGGAATGTACACCTTGAGAACAAAGCAATCCTCACCAGTGACGCGGTGACATTCCACGACTTCAGGAATCTGCTGAGCAAGTTCCGCAATCCTGGGAAGTTGTCCTGAATTTGGGCGGATGCGAATGTAGGCGGCAATAGGCAGTCCAAGTGCTACAGGATTCAGATCCAGGCGATACCCTTGAATCACCCCTGCTTCCTCCAAACGGCGGACCCGCTCAGTGACGGCAGGCGACGACATCCCGACTCGCCGCCCTAGTTCCGACATGGTCAAGCGAGGATCACGCTGAAGTTCTTGCAGCACCCGGATGTTGACCGCGTCAATTTCCTCCGATAACGATGTATAAGTAAATAGCTGCTTTTTCTTTAAATCTTGAGACATATGGCCAGTACCTCCTTAACATTGCCATGTATTTTCGTCGATTTCCATTATATCATAGAGGATGACGAAATCAATTTAAGGAGACGATATGTTTCAATCGAAAAAAGCGGACGTGACGGCCAGGATTCCGCCACATGTTTTCTTTTTCGTGAGTGCCATCTTCCACTACCTGGGACCTGCGTTTGCGGTGCTCCTCTTTTCTAGTGTAACGGTGCTTGGGGTGGCGTGGTTCCGCATTGCGAGCGCCGCCGTTGTGTTTGCTCTGTGGCGTCGGCCATGGCGCATGTTCGTGAGCGCACCCTGGACCCAGCGACGCATTCTGCTCGCATTAGGAATCGTGCTTGGTCTCATGAATGCATGCTTCTATCTTGCGATCTCCCGCATTCCATTAGGAACCGTTGGAGCTATCGAGTTCCTGGGCCCCATCACGCTTGCCGCGCTGGGCGCACGGACCCCCCGAAATATCGTCGCGTTGCTGCTCGC
>CATPCK010000475.1 GCA_955652655.1 uncultured Ktedonobacteraceae bacterium
CCATTCGCCCACCCACACAAAAAATCATTCCGAAGAGCGCAGCGATGAGGAATCAGAAAACATACCCATTGGGCTAACTACTTGCTATTTGGAACAAATTTCCCTAAAATGGCACAAGAAGAAATGTCCATGTTAGAGGAGAAGAAAAGACAGATGGAAGGTAGATCCCATCTACTCCTTGGGTTGACCGCGGGAGTAATTCTTGACAGTGTGGTACACTTAACGGGTAGCCCACTGGTGGGCGCGACAGGCATTACCCTCGGGCTGATCGTCAATAAGGCCATCTATTACACAATGGTCGGCTTCGGCGCCCTGCTGCCGGATATAGACAACGCGCGCAGCACGCTAGGGCATAAACTGGGCTGGGTGAGCAAAGAGATACAGCGTCTTGCAGGTCATCGCACACTGTTTCACAGCCTCCTGGGCCTGGCAATTGGATCGCTCATGGCGCTAGGCCTGGAACAATTAATAACCTATTTACTGTTTCAACGAGGATATACGCTGCCGGCAGAATTTATAAGTGCCTCGCATTTAGTCTTTTTCGCGGTCTTATTTGGGTGTATCATGCATATCGCGGCTGATGCGATGACAGAAGGCGGGGTACCGCTCCTCTGGCCAAATCGTAAACGCTTCGGGTTTCCGCCGAATCCGCACTGGCGCTTTCGTACAGGTACCTGGCCTGAGTTCGTGATTGTGTGGTCGTTCATGATCCTTGTTGGCGTAGGTATCTATATGTCAATCATTGTAGTGTAATCGAAATCATTTTTAGATGATAAAGTCATTTGATGCACGTAGACAGCAACAAGCAGCATGCTGGCTTTTGTTCATAGCGATACTGATATATGCTATTGTAATGAGCGCGGAGTCGATGCTGCGCTACGACACATTTAAGGCAACCGCCTTCGATCTCGGCAATATGGACCAGGTGCTGTGGAATACTATTCACGGTCGTTGGTTTCAATTCACCAACCAGGCCGTGGATTGGTATGGGCCGCCAACACGCCTTGCTCTGCATTTTGAACCTATTCTCCTGCCACTGTCATTACTCTACGCCTTCGGTGCTAACCCACATATACTGCTAATCTCTCAGACGCTTGCACTCGCTTCGGGTGCCTTGCCAGTGTTTTTGCTGACGCGCAAATACATTCCAGAGTGGCCTCTGCTTGCTACGCTGATGGCCATGGTTTATCTCATTTCGCCGGCCTTGCTTGGTCTCAACATCTTTGACTTTCATCCCATCAGCTTTGCCACGCCTCTTTTGCTGTATGCTGTACTGGCATTGACCTACAAACGCTATGGCTGGTTTATTCTGGCCTGTATTCTGGCAGCCTCGTGCAAAGAAGATATTCCTTTTTCCCTCGCGATCCTGGGCCTTTTCCTGATCTGGAAATACAAACTCCCGAGGCTGGGTATCGCACTAACGATTGGCAGCCTCGTATGGAGCTATATTGCCTTTGGTATCATTATCCCGCATTTTTACCCGGGCACCCAGCACAACAATTTCTGGTATCGCTATGAAGTCCTGGGCAGTTCGCCCGGCGATGCAATTGGCAATCTTATCCTCCATCCCTGGCTACTCTTTACCACGTTCATCACATTTGACCGCCTTTATTACCTGGCCAGCCTCTTCCGCAGCACGGGGTTTCTCTGTCTGCTGGCCCCTGAGTGGCTTCTCCTGGCATTACCCAACCTGGCCGAAAACCTTCTCAGTACCGATTCTTTAACCTACAGCGGGGTGTATCAATACAATGCTGCCATTATCCCTTTCGTGATGATCGCGGCAATCCATGGCACAAGACGCCTTAGCACCTGCTGGCAAGGTTGGCGTGGAGAACACAGCGAAAGCGGGTCATGGTTTCCACAGAAGAGCGCTAGCATGGAACGCCACGCTCTTTCAACGACGGTTACGCAAGCGAAGGATGGGGCAACGCCTCTCGCATGGAGGCAATCCATCGCGCTTCCCCTTACAAGCGTGTACCAGCACTTCGCTGCCACACTCAACGCCTGGATTACTGCATCTATAAGCTTTACAAAATGGATACTCTACCGGCTACAGCAATCACCGGTCTCTATGCGTGTATCCGCATTCATACAGGCTCGATGGACTTCACTGGCAAGCGCATCTTCTAGCAAGTGGCAACGATTTAGTGAGAGAATGGAACCTCTGGCCAGGGCAATCCCGCTCCTGCGCCTCCAATGGATCACCCTTGCCTGGGTGATAGCAATGGCGGCGCTGAATCTCGCGATCATTGCACCTATCCTCGGCAATTTCTGGGCCAACCATATTCCTGGTACTCGCGAACAGGATATTCAAAGGCTTCTATCAATGATTCCAGCCGACGCCTCCATCTCAGCTGGCAGCACCCTCAACCCGCACGTAAGTGAACGACAGCACCTGGCAGTATTTCCCTCCCTCAGCGATTCCAACCCCGATACTCCTGACATCGTCCAGTATATTATTGTTGATCTCAATGCAGTTTTCCCCGAGGATAGAGTGTCAACGGACAACGAGATCAACCATTTACTGCTTTCCGGTCAATATAAAGAACTCTCCCGCGCGGAAGGGGTCGTGCTGCTCGTCCGGAACTCGACGTAGCACAACAGGGGCAAATCGTGTTATAATCGATGTGAGATACTAAAAACACCAGGATGGTGTCTTAATCTACCAGGTTTTGGAGGTGACCAGGATGCGCAATAATCCGTACCCAAACGACCCTATTAATATTCAATCAACTGATATTATTCCTCCGCTGCCCGATTTGCCGCCAAAGCCAGTTCAGCAGGTACCACAACCTGCAACTGAAATTACTTCCTATGCTGAAAATGTAGACGAGGGAGAAAAGATCCAGCAAGAACCTCCTGGTCAAACGCTTGCGTACGTTTTTGGCAAAGTCAACGATTTTCTGCAGTGGTTTGCTATTGTCCTGGAGATTGCGTTATTCCTGCGTTTTCTTTTCAAACTTATTGGCGCGTCCCCAGACAACATTTTCGCGAGTTTTCTCTACGCTTTGACTACTGTCATACTCCTTCCTTTCAGCAATCTTGTAACTAATCCATCGCTTCATGTGAACCAGGCTTTTGAATGGACAACATTGATAGCCATGGGTATCTACGCACTTATCTTCTGGCTCATAAGGAGGCTGGTTCGTATTTCCATTACCCCTCCTAAGCCAGAAGAATAGATGTCGACCGATAGGAGTTTTGCTTTAACCAGAGCCACCTCCTACAGTACCTTGCTCACAGCAGCGGCAGCGGGTGAAGCACAACGTGGAATGATACACAGTGTTTTCAAAGCTGCCGCTAATATTGTCTTTCCAGATGGCCTGATCCTTTCACTCAATACCAGTGATTCTTCACGCATGCCCAATGGCATAGAGCTCTCCAGTGCCCCTGGAACATTCCCTTTCACCATGTTGCGTCCTGGACAGCCTGTACTCTTTGGCGCGCAGCGCGTCGTCATCGAAGCCGCCGCTTGTTCGCTGGATCTTTCCCACTGCACACAGTGGGATTCTCATATTTCCAGGTCAGGGCGATTGGATAGAGATATTGTGCTGAAAAACAGGGAATGGCTAGCAAGTTTTCTTTCGAGCAGTTCCTCATCCTTAAGGCATCCTCAAGGACGGTCTATTGAACGCTCCTCTCGTTTTGCAGATGCACTGCAGGAGAGTACACTACACGCTTCACTTGAGAACAAGATAGATGTACTCCTCATGGCACGCTCCCTCTGTGGCCGTGGAGCCGGTTTAACTCCAGCAGGCGATGATATCCTGGCAGGGTGGATGGCTGCCAACTGGCTACTCTATGGTCCTTTGCCGCGCCTTATCGAAGCATATAAGGATATCATCGCCGTTGCCAGGCAACAAACGCACCTGCTTAGCCAGTGCTGGTTAAGCTATGCGGCTGAAGGGAATGTGGCACAACCCATTCGGGCCTTGCTGGAAGCCATCACCAGTAATAATGAGATAAAGCTCACAACAGCAACCCTGGCAGTATTAGCCATGGGCGCAACATCGGGTCACGACTTGCTACAAGGCATTTTACTCGCTCTGCAAGGCTTTTGAGTCAGAACTTTCAACAGTTCAAAATATTGCCTTTGCTGCTGACATAATGCTGTCACTGCTATCAGCGATACTATACCTGTGAGAAGGATAACTTATTCCTTCTAGCCAAAAAGTAAGGTTACAAATCATTATTAACAGTGCTATAAACAGTGTTATGCTATAGTATTTCCTAACATAAAGTAGATCTATGAAGGAAGTTGAGAGAGCAAGGAAGCAAGGGGCAAGAGGGAAATAGTACAAAATAATACATTTTGGAAAGCGCCATACTTAGATGATATAATTGCAACCACGCAAGTGCCGAACATCAGAAGATTGAATGCCTGTTTGTCGCGACAAGGGGCGAATGAACGAATAGATGCGCATACGATTCACAATTCTCCTCCTCACAACCCTGGTGCTCTTTGGACTCTCCGGAGGTTACGTTGTGGAAGGGATACAATCTTACTCACGCTACCAGCAGAGTAATTTTGCCAACCAGGAACACTGCGGTGATCAGCCGCCCGTACATATCTGCGTCCGCGTACCAGCAGCGATATTTAGCGCCTATTATCCTGCTTATGTCGCCAGCCAGTTCCCCCTTTTCACTATCGAGTACAGCAGCAGCAGCCCTATAACGTTGGTGGTAAGCATGAGCATCGTAGGATTGAGCCAGGTGCAGGTGCAGACTATCAACGTGACCACCACGCTCCAGTCAGCCAGTATCTTGCCCCCATTGATCCCCCAGAATTTTCGTAAACTGACATTTGAGGATCATACCTCGCTGCGAGTGCAGGTAACAGATAACAGTAAACATCTTTACTATCTCAATGAGATTCCCCTGGTGCTACATTCGCGCTGGTTGATGCAGTGGACCGCCGCGAATCGCTTGAAAATTGCGGCCTGGGTAACTCCGAATGACCCAGCCATTGGGGCATTGGTACTCAAAGCCGCGGGGCATCTGCCATTGGAACCGCCACCTGTCCCAACTGCCATGGTGGGCTATAGTAAAGCCAGTGCGAAGCAGGTCATCGCACAGGTTGATGCCATTTATGATGCACTACGCGCTGATTACAAAATACGTTATCTCCAGGAAAGCGTACCTTATAGCGGGCCGGGGAATGACAGTGTAGCGACCCAAAATATCAAGCTGCCTACCGAGGTATTACAGCAGCGCAGGGGGATGTGTATCGAACTGGCGCTTTTACTGGCATCAGCGGTAGAGCATATAGGTTTGCATGCCGAGATTGTCATTATTCCAGGACACGCGTTTCTGGGCGTTGCTGTGACACCCGATGATAAGCACTTTGAGTATTGGGATGCCGTACAGGTCAATAACAATGTGGTGGGCGACTCCGCCAACGTAGCGACAGATGAGGTCTACGCCTTGAATGCACGACAGCACTCTATAGTAGACACCATTTTAATTAGTGACGCGCGCAATGCGAACATTGACGCCATGCTTTGATGAGAAGAGAGGTATACGACGACGAGCAGCGTAGATTTCCCAACCTGGTTTAGCGTTGGATGTTATAGTGGATTAGCGTGCTGCATGTTCGCTATCGCTGTCAACGCCCTATACACCTCTTTGCGGAGACGTGGGACCATCAGACAGCTTGCCGGTGCTATCGTCACCTGCGCTATCTCAGCATTGCTGCTGCTTCCTGCTCTCGTCTGGTTCAACATGCGCTTCGCTGTGGTGCAGGCTGCGCTTTCGACAGCAGAAGTAGAGGTCGCGCTCGCCTACGTGGCCCTATGTGGCTGGCTGCTGCCGCTTGGCGTTACCACCATTTACTGTCTCTTTACTCAGCCTCGTATCTCGACGACACCGGTACACATTCCTCGACAAAATCGCACTACTCGCGCCAATACTGCTAGCGGCTTTCATCCTCCAAGACGCCAACCCGGCGTAGTCCCACCCTACGTCTTTCGAGAGCATACCCCCTGGGGCTGGCTCGAATTTCGCGGTGGGCGTTTCCAGGGGCAGCGGTTAGCATTGGAGCGCACCATCATCACCATCGGGCGAGGAGAGGATAACGATATCTGGCTGGATGATGACCTGGCTTCACGGTATCACGCAGAACTGGCCTGGGATAATGGGGATGTGTACATTACCGATTGTGATAGTCTGAATGGTGTCTTGCTTCATGGCCAGCGAATACACGGTTCTACGCGTATCGAAGCGGGTGCATTGCTAGAGATCGGTTCGCAGCGCTTTCTCTTCGAAAAAGCTACTCAACCTGGCACCTCCGCAGAACAAGAGGATCCTCTCGCGCGCCATGTCTGGCATTCCACTGCGGAATTGTACATGGAAAGCGATCATTTGCCGATGACGCAGCCCCTGGAAGATAGCGCCTCACCTGAAACGAATAATCACGGTGAACAATCCCCTACCGTTGCAGCAGCGGCGGATAACCCGGTCGAGTTGCAAAACACAGCGGAAATCAATCCGATCTCGCCATTGTCCCGGTCCACCGATCTGAACGGAGTGCTTGTCATTTGTGATGGTGAAATGGCAGGACAGAGCTTTATGCTAGATCGCCCAGTCGTAACTATTGGGCGCGGCTCCGAATGCGATGTCGCCATCAATGATGCTTCGATTTCGCGCCGCCACGCCCAGGTCTTGCGCCAGGCTAATGGGCATTATGTACAAGACCTGGCCAGTCGCAATGGCAGCAAGGTCAACAATGATCCATTGCTCGCCCCCAAGCTCCTCCAACATGGTGACATTGTTTGCCTTGGCAGTGTGCGTCTTGAGTATATTCCCTCTTTGCAAGAAGACGCCGGTATCCCAATATCCTCGCCAACCACGCCTCCCCCACCAGCACGCTCTATCAATAGTAAGCTTGCGCCGCTGCGCCTGCCAAGCAGGCCGAAGCATGAGTAATCTTACCATTCTATAGAAGCATTCTCTAGTGGACGTTTCGCTAAAATTGGTCTGCCATGACCGGGATAAAGATAATTGACATCGAGGCTGCGCAGCGTCCTCAATGTCTCTTCAAGCTGGCGACGGTTCGCTACTCCCCATAATAGCGGCGCCCCGCCCTCTATCGTAATGACTGTATCTCCACACAGAAG
>CATPCK010000476.1 GCA_955652655.1 uncultured Ktedonobacteraceae bacterium
CGGTTCCCGCGTGCTGGTGGACGCTGGCCATCGCGGGATTTGCCGGGTGGATGGTTGTCGTCGTCAAGCAAACGGAGGCACAGCTGGCCACCCTTTACGCAGGCTCACCGTTCCTCAAGGATTTGCTCACGAAGGTCGGCGGGGGCGATAGTGCCACCAATGCCACCATCCTGAGTTCTTTCTTTGTTTTCTTGCCGCTGTTGTTGATGGCTTTTGCCGTCACCCAGGCCAACCGCTGGTCCGCCGATGAAGAGGATGGACGGTTGGAGTTGGTGCTCTCCACGCCGCAGCCACGTGTGCGGGTGCTGTTGGGGCGCTTTGCCGCGCTCACCACCGCGACGGTCATCATTGCGGTGCTGACCCTGGCCGCCGCGGCGGTGGCCTCGGCAGCCACGGGCTTGCAGCTCGACGGGGGCAATCTGGCCGCAGCCACGCTCTCGATGATTCCACTGGGGCTACTGGTGGCTGCCATCGGCTATCTGCTCTCAGGCTGGCTGCGCACGGCGGTGGACACCGGCCTTTTGAGCTTTTTGCTGGTGATCTGGTTCTTCATCAGCTTTATTGGTCCAGGGTTGAACTGGTCGGATGCGACGTTGCGGCTGTCCGCCTTCTACTACTATGGCACGCCGCTACTGCATGGTCTGCCCCTCTTGGATATGCTGGGCGTCCTGGCTGTTGGCATGGTGGCGCTGGTGCTGGCCTCAGTGCGCTTTGTGCGCAAGGACATTGGGCGATAAAGGACTCGGCGGTCACCCTGGAACGCAACGGAGGCCACGTCCCGATTGGAGACCATTCAAATTCGGGGGCTGGCTCACGCCCCCGAATTTGAATGGTCTCCAATGAGATTAAGCTTAATCACATTGCCATGTTGCCACAATTATGTTCTAATTGGGTAAATATGCTCATAAAGAACGGTTAAATATCTGTGGGAAAGGAAGGAGAGGAAGTTACGCAACTATTACGCTACCTTATTTAGCTGGTAGCGATACTAAAAGGAAAGGACCGGGTGAAAGTATGGCTGTACGAAGACAGGATTTTCATGAAGATGAGGACGACGATGTGGGAGACAATGCCAAGAAGCGTACGCGCATCACAATAGATGTCAGTCCTGAAATGCGACGTAGGATTAAAATGGCGGCACTCCAAAATGATCTAAAGGTTGGTGAGTATATTGGGCGCATTCTTGAAGAGAATGTTCCTGATGAAGCACCTAATACACGACAGAGGCATCCTGCAACTCGTAAGATGTTAGAAGAACTGAGTCAAGTACGTGAGGCAATTATGCAAGATCGTGGTGGCAAGCCTTTTGAAGAAGATTCTACGGAGATACTTAGAAAAGAGCGAGAAAAGCGTACAGAGCAACTTATGCAAGCTGCAACAGGTCAGTATGGTAAAGATCCATACGAGGAGTACACGCCTGAGGAGCAAGCAGAGAATGGCATTTGATCTGCAACGCGCCCGTCAAGACACGCCGGGCTGCGATCATGTTCTCCATTTCAATAATGCTGGCTCGTCATTGATGCCGGAACCGGTGCTCGATGCAACGATTGGGCATTTACAACTTGAGGCACAGATTGGGGGATACGAGGCAGCGGAACAGGCTGAGCATGCCATTGAACGGGTGTATGACGCGGCTGCTACACTGATCAATTGTTCACGTGAAGAGATCGCTGTGATTGAAAATGCTACACGCGCCTGGGACATGGCGTTTTACTCTATTCCCTTCCAGCCGGGGGACCGCATCCTGACGGCAATGGCAGAGTATGCCAGTAACTATATCGCTTTCCTGCAAATCACCAAAAAGACGGGAGCGGTAGTGGAGGTCGTGCCGAATGATACACATGGTCAGCTTTCGCTCGAGGCTCTGCGCGAGATGATAGATGAGAGGGTGAAGCTCATCGCGATTACGCATGTGCCGACTAATGGGGGACTGGTGAATCCTATCGTCGAAGTGGGCAAGGTTGCACGTGAGAACGGCATATTATACCTGGTGGATGCCTGCCAGTCAGTGGGGCAGATGCCGATCGATGTCGAGCAGATTGGCTGTGACATGCTCTCAGCGACCGGGCGCAAGTATTTACGGGGGCCGCGCGGAACGGGCTTTTTATTTGTACGAAATAATGTGCTGGAACGGCTGGAACCACCTCTGCTGGACCTTCACGCGGCGAAATGGGTGGACAAAGACAGGTATGTGATAGTTCCTGACGCACGGCGCTTTGAGACGTGGGAAACGAATTATGCCGGGAAAATCGGGCTGGCCGTGGCTATCGATTACGCACTGGGGTGGGGGATGGATACCGTATGGAGGCGCATAAAAAACCTGGCCTACATGCTGCGCTCGCAGTTGAGTCCACTGCCTGGAGTTATTGTACGAGATCGCGGGGTCACGCAGTGCGGCATCGTGACGTTCACTGTCGAGGATAAAGACCCGGAGGAGATAAGGCTTGCGTTGAGCAGACAGCGTATCAATGTTTCTGTTACGAGACGTGAATCAACGTTGCTGGATATGGATGCGCGTGGGTTGAAGACTATGGTGCGAGCTTCGGTACATTATTTTAATAACGAGGAAGAGGTTGAGCGGTTTTGTCGCGCGGTGGAAGCGTTGGGGTAGCGCGGGTTGTATAGGATAATGGAATATTGTGCCAAAATAGAATGTTGGAAATACTAGCAATGAGTTTTTAAGGGGTCGTTCAGACTGCCGGTGCTAAGAGGGTCTGGATGTTGACTGAGTTCTATTGTTGGAATTGATGTGGTAAACTTGACAAATAAATAACTATCTGTTATATTTAATTGTAACAGGTAGCTATACGTTCTACTTATTTAGAGATTGATGTAGGGATATTCAAAAGACGCATAAGGGTACTCGTACACGAGGAGTAATATAAGATGAGATATCAAGGTTATAGAAGACGACATTGGCGCAGGCGGGGAGGCATGGTAGGCTTTCCTTTCATGCTTTTGTTTATGATCTTACTGTTTTCGCATTCTTTGAGCGGATTTATGATTGGTATCGGAGCCATTGTACTGTCAAGCTTGCTTGCCAGGCTTATTCTGCCAGCAATTTTCGGGGCCGGGATGATGGGTAGCTGGTGGATGTCTAACCAGCAGAGGTATCAACAGCCACAACAGCCGCCTTACCAGCAAACCTATCAGCCGTATGAGCAAGGGTACCAGCCGCCTGCAGCGACGTACCGCGAACAGGAGGTAGAGCAGCAGTACCAGCCGCCTTCTTACGAGCAGACGCACTATGAAGAGCAGCCACAGGCACAATATCCTCAAGAGATGCCTCCCATGCATCAATAAAAGGTA
>CATPCK010000477.1 GCA_955652655.1 uncultured Ktedonobacteraceae bacterium
CCCGAACGCA
This sequence comes from uncultured Ktedonobacteraceae bacterium, assembly GCA_955652655.1. Lineage (GTDB taxonomy): Bacteria > Chloroflexota > Ktedonobacteria > Ktedonobacterales > Ktedonobacteraceae > UBA11361. Next base: position 11 of record CATPCK010000477.1, read on the forward strand.
CCTCTTCGTCGACCAGGCGCGTCAACTGGGGCAGCGAAAGCGCGAGCGTTTCTGTTGCTGCCAGGTACCAGATCATGGTATTGATATCAAATCCATTGAGCGCTATGATGCCCCGTACGGCGAAGGTCGTTTTCCACAACTGTTCGAAGACGTAAATGAGCACAACGAGGAAGAGGGTGCGGAAGACGACCTCCATGATGTACGCCAGGTTATTGGCCATGCTGACCCGCAGCACAGCAGTGTACTTTCGCAGCGAGAGGTTTAACCTTTGGCGGATAGATTGTCGATGATCAGCGATGATTGTGTTCATGCTCTGATGCTCCTAATCATTTTCATGTTGCGTTTGTTCGCCGTATATACGGGCGATGATCTCCTCCATTGGAGGGTCGGCGATGGTCATATCCAGGATGTGACAATGCTGCATGACGGCGGCAATGATCGGCTCCAGGGGGCAACGCGAGGTGTCAATCTCCAGTTTTAAGCCATGTCCCCTGGCTTTCACGATCTGTATTCCCTCTGTGACAAGCAGCTCCTCGTGGATGGAAGATGGCAGTTGAATACTCAGGCGTTGCCCACCGCTCTCCTCATCGGTTTTTAAGAGCGTTGCCGCGGGTTCCTCAAGTAGCAGATCCACCGTTTTGACCTTCAGGTAGTCACGTTTCATTTTTGCTACCGGGGTGTCCAGGATGATCTCACCGTGGTTAATGACGATGGCACGCCGGCAAACCTGTTCGATATCACCCGCGTCGTGCGAGGTCAGAAAAATGGTGACGCCCTCCTCCACGTTCAGCTGGCCAATCAGTTCGCGGATGCGCTGCTTGGCGATGACATCCAGCCCGATGGTAGGCTCATCGAGAAAGACGACCGATGGTTTGTGCATCAAGGCGGCCGCCAGTTCGCAGCGCATGCGCTCCCCCAGGCTCAACTTGCGCGCGGGCGTGCGAATGTAATCCGCGATATCGAAGACCTCGATCAGGAAATCGCGCCGTTTGCGGTACTCGGCCAGGTCCAGTTCGTAGATGCGTGCCAGCAGGTCGAACGTATCCTGCGGAGGCAGGTGATACCATAACTGCGATTTCTGGCCATAGATACTGGCTATATGAAATGCCAGTTTGCGCCGCTCCCGCCAGGGGGTCAGTCCCAGAACGGTGGCTTTGCCGCCCGATGGATAGAGGATGCCGGTAAGCATTTTGATGGTCGTGGATTTGCCTGCGCCGTTGGGACCGATGAAGGCCAGCACTTCCCCTGCTTCTAATGAGAAGTTGATGCGCTTTACGGCCTGGCGTTGGCGGTAGCGCGGCGCTATAAATGAGCGCAGGCTGCTGGCCAGGCCAGCCTCGCGTTCACGGGTCTTAAATGTTTTTTCTAATCCTTCGACCTCGATGATCGGCATGTGTTTCCTCCTTGATCTATCGTGCCTGCACCCCCAAGCTGTCAATCCTCGATGCGTGGGAACAGCAGGGGGCCGGGGTTTACCCGTGTGAATGGGCGGGTTCCCCAGGTTCCTTGTTGTGGCCAGGAGGCGTTTTCGACTGATTCCAGGCCCAATTGGCTCAGGATGTTATTGCTGGCAGAGGGGGTGTATGGCGCCAGGAAAACTGCCAGCAGGCGGGTCGCCTCTGCCGCTGTATAGAGCACCGTATCCAGCCGATCCTGTTGTTCAGGCTGGCGCGCTAATTGCCAGGGTTCGCTGCGTTCGATATACTGGTTGGTGCGACGCACGAAACTCCATATGGCGTTCAGAGATCCGCCAATATCCCAGCGTTCCAGAGCTGCTCCGGCACGCGTACGGGTCTCGGAGGCGGTCCGCCGCAGGTCTTCTTCAAGCTCGCCAGTGACTTCAGGCAGCGGAATGGCACCGCCGCGATAACGGCTGATCATCGTTACGACGCGGTTCAGCAGATTTCCCAGCTCGTTGGCCAGTTCGTCGTTATAGTGACGGATGAAGGCCGCACGCGAAAAATCTCCATCCGAGGCGAACGACAGGTTGCGCAGGAGGTAGTAGCGTACGGCGTCGGCGCCATAGGTATCTACCAGTTCTACAGGATCAATGATGTTCCCGGCGGACTTAGAGATGCGCTGTCCCTCAAGGGTGATAAAACCATGTACGGCTACCTGGCGCGGCAGTGGTAGCCCGGCCGAGAGCAGCATGGCGGGCCAGTAGAGACAGTGAAAGCGCGTGATATCTTTGCCGATGACGTGAGCATCGGCGGGCCAGTAATGTTCGAACGTGGCGGTATCGTGCGGAAAGCCGACAGCCGTCAGGTAGTTCGTCAAGGCGTCGAACCAGACATAGATGACTTGCTGCTCATCACCTGGTACAGGTACTCCCCAGGGAAGCGCCCCAGGCCGCAGCTGCCGCGAGACCGCGAAGTCCCGCAGTCCCTGCCGGATCATTCCCAGTACCTCCGCTCGCCTGTTCGCTGGCACTATAAAATCTGGATGATCGTTGATGTGCGCCAGCAGGCGGTCGCTATACTTTGAGAGCGCGAAAAAGTAGTTCTCCTCTTCCAACCATTCCGGTTCGATCGAGGGATGATCAGGGCACTTCCCCTCTACCAGTTCCTCGCTGCTGTAAAAGTTATTGCCGTTCGGACAGTACCAGCCGGAGTAGATGGATTTATAAATGTCACCCCGCTGCTGCGCACGGCGAAACATCTCTTGCGAGGCCTGGAAATGCTCGGGTTCCGTTGTGCGAATCCAGCGATCATGCGAGATGTTCAGCCTGGACCACGCCAGGCGAAACGCTTCCTCCATGCGATTCGTCCAATTGACGAGATCAACATGGTGCTCTTGCGCTGCTTTCACCACGTGCTGGCTGTTCTCGTCCACTCCTATACTGAAGTAGGTATCGTGCCCCTGCAAACGATGATAGCGAGCAACGACGTCCGCCGCCACTTTCTCGAGGGCATGCCCAATATGCGGAGGCGCGTTAGGGTAATCAATAGCTGTTGTAATGTAATAGCGTTTACTTGAAGGTTCATCTTTGCGAGTACTATTCATTTGTCACCTCTTTTCCTTATGTGAATGATGTACATGATGATGCAGGATAAACAAAAAGAAGGGGGCGCAGGTCTGTCGCCTGCGCCCCCTTCGTACATCTACTATGTAACTACGTTACTGCTCATGTGAGCATTTCTATGGTAAAACGGGAAGAGGACAGCGACAACCTGCGATATGCCATGGGCATAAAGCAAGGGAGGCAGAGCACAGCCACAATAATGGTGGAAGGTGTATGCTTTTGCGTCACGATTGTTGTCCTCTCAGTTAGCACCGATATTTAGTATGAATATACATGTAAATGTTGCGATTTGTCAAGTCTGAATTTGACGGTTCAATAGTGCCGGTGATATCGTTGAAGTGTAACAGGGGCGCGATATATTGGGTTCCTACGAAAGGGCCGAGGCAGTGGATTCACCTATTTTTTCCGATGCCACCCTTGACCTGGGCGAAAAGGGCTGCGGTCAGCTTGTCATGGAGATTATGTTCGCTATGCGCGAGATGACCCCAGGTCAAACCCTGCTTGTCACTGCTTACGATCCTGCCGCTGCCGGGGATATCGCCGCGTGGTGTCGCATGACTGGCAATACGCTCATGCGGACGATTAGCAATGCTTCCGCGAAACAGTTTCTTTTAAGGAAAGGACAGTAATATCCTATGCTCAATAATTTCGCCGTCAATCTCACTCATTCCATCGACGATACTGACCGCGCGACAGTTGCCATGGTCGTGGCTAATGCAGCCATTGCTTCCAGCAAGAATACTGTTGTATTTCTCGCTAGCGAAGGCGTACGGCTGGCCACCAAGGGTGTGGCCGATGGCATCCACGAAGAGGGTCTCACTCCTATGATCGAGCTGGTGAGAAATTACCTGGCGGCAGGTGGCGCCTTCTGGGTTTGCCCGCCCTGCTTCAACAAGCGCGGTTACAAGGAAAGCGATCTTATCGAGGGATCAACCCTGGCGGGCGCTCCAAAGCTGGTGGAGTTCTTAAGCAAAGATGGGACGTGTGTATCGTACTAACGACTCCCATTGATTGTTTATAACTTTGCTTGCTGTTTGTTTCAGTTGTTTCAGTTGTAACAATGGTAGAAGCGGTCTGCAGAGGGCGACCCCTAGGGATCTTACACTGGGAGGTATTTTATCATGACGCTTAGGAAGCG
>CATPCK010000478.1 GCA_955652655.1 uncultured Ktedonobacteraceae bacterium
CATCGTTGTAGGCAGCAATACCTGCTTGTAAGCGCTTCTCAGCCAGTACATGATCCTGTGTAGCCATGAAAATCTATCTTCCTCAATCTTTTGATGTATTCGGATATTCGGAATAGTTACTTTGTATCTACTTCGGTACCAGTATCTTCGTTCCATTGTATTGTCTCCTACTGAGAAAGTCAAAATTAAGGCACTTTGCTTCTGGGTGATCGTAGGGGCGGGGATTGGGCTTTCACGGGTAGATATGGTGTGACATCGCCTCGGAAGGGACATCACAAAAAACCTCCCCGTGTAAAGTGGGGTTGGGTGGGGACGCTTGTGGTCGCCCGCGGAGCCTAGAAAAAAAAGCTGCTAGGCTAAATCAAGCTGTTGTGATAGAATACGGTCTATAGTAAACTAGCCAGGAGCGTCAGTAACCGTAAGAAAAAAGGCATAAAGGAGCTCTCAGGTATGTACGAAGACACCCTAAAGCGAGTAAGCTTATTTTCGAGCCTCGACAGAAAAGAATTACAAGCACTTGCCCAGAGTTGCCAGGAACGCAAGTACAGCGCAGGTAGCACATTATTCTCACAGGGCGATACAGGAGTAGGACTCTACGTAATAACCAGCGGCACAGTCCGTATCACTCAGGCAATCCATCCTGATAAAGCAGAGGAAGTACTTGGTACAGAGTCAACTTGGGGGGTCCTTGGAGAGATGGCGCTGCTCGACGATCTACCTCGTTCGGCGACTGTCACTGCCGTAGACGACGTGACGGCTCTACTTCTACCCGTGTGGGAATTCCGCGCAGCATTACAAAGTCATCCCGATATCGCAATCAAGCTCCTTTCCGTGCTCAGCCGTCGCCTGCGTAAGGCCGAAAACCGTATGCACGATCATTGAGGTAACGGAAGTAATAGCGCGCTCAACGTATTCTCTATGGCAAAAACTCCCTGCTTCCTTATTTCGTAACCAGGGAAGCAGGGAGTTCGCTCTGAGCATCTTTTTTTATATCTTATGTCTCCGTAGCAGGTTTAGCTCTATTCAGGAGATTCTGTATCTCCTCAAACATCGTCTCAACATCCCCAAAAGACCGGTAAACGCTGGCAAAGCGGATATATGCAATCTTATCCATTCGTTGCAAATGTTCCATCACCAGTTCACCGATGACGTTACTAGCTACCTCTTGCCTGCCCAAACGATAGAGTTCATGCTCGATCTCTTCAACCGCATTTTCAATTTCGCCCACCGGTAATGGGCGCTTCTCGCAAGCCTTGCGGATACCAATATAAAGCTTCTGCCGGTCAAAATCTTCTCGCCGCTGGTCGCGTTTAATCACCATCAGGTGAAATTTTTCAACCCGCTCATAGGTACTGAAGCGCCCCTTGCACGTTTCACATTCGCGTCGACGATGTATGGCATCACCAATATCACGCGAATCTTTCACCCGCGACTCAGTACCACCACATAATGGACATTTCATCCTGGTGCACCCCGTTGGAATATCGTAATAGAGTTATTCTATCACAGTATCCAAATTGTGGGAGACCTGTATAGAGGTTAAATCATAACAGCAGTTGCTTCCTCGGGAGTGATGGTTAGGGCCGTCCCACTGTTGGAGTGAATGATTGAATGTGCCGTTTCCTCACCGGGAGGAACTTTGCCGATATACCCTGAACGCAGGCGAGATCCTTCGCGCCAGTAGGCGTACCAGTAGGGCCCATGCCCCTGGCCATCACGGCAAGTGCTGCATGCAGCCTTTCCGCATTTGCGATACTGCAATTGATAAGTGATATGTTGATTGCTCGGTAACTGGGTCATAAGCCACGTACCCTTCCACAAATCAATAAAACTACAAAAGTTCTTTTCAATGCTACAACCAGCATACCATCAATGGATGAACATTTAATGAAAATGTTCTGTGCAATGATGACATAATGTTCATCCTAATAGCAAGTATACCATGAAAATTGTCGAATTTGAAATAACACCTTTTTCAGAAAACCAACCAGTTTCCTTTGAACTGAACTGTGATCAGAGCGAGAACACAACACCCTACCGCAGGTGGTATAATAATGATGTGCTCAATCTGCCTGGTTTTAGACAAACCGCTTTTGTTTGTTGTGTATTGTTGGATCGGAAAGAGAGAATACAATGCAAATCATTATCAATGGTAAGCAGATGGAGGTCACTCCTCGGTTACGTCAATACATCGAACGGAAAGTACAGCGGCTGGCTCGTTTTGTTGATGAGCAGGCTCGTGTAGAAGTAACGGTTACGGAAGAGAAGACACGCAGTGCTCGTGACCGCTATGCCGTCCAGTTGGCACTCTCCAATGCCACTCATCCCGTTCGCAGTGAAGTGAGAGCCGTCAACGCGAATATGGCCCTTGACCTCGTGTTGGATAAAGTCGTGACCCAGCTTGGTCGCCATAAAGATCGTCATACTACCACCATCCGTCGTCATGGCTCGCACGCAAAAGTTCTTTCTCTCACTCGTTCTGGCGATCTTATACCCTTAGAAGAGCAGGAAGAGGAGGGGGCAACCGCCTTTGCGATAAACTCGGATGGACAAAACGCCAGGTATGATAATTCTTCCATTGACAAAGAACGCAACGAAGAGATCTGGTCAAAAGTAGTTGAGATCCGTCGCGTGCCCAGCAAGCCAATGGGTGACCAGGAGGTCATAGCTCAGATGGAAGCGTTGGGACTCACGTTCTTCCCGTTTTATAACGAAGCCACCGATAGTGTGAACGTGATGTATCGCTTGAGTAAAGGGGGTTATGGTCTGCTCGTACCAGAATTGCAGTAGCCACTATTACACCGGAAAGAGGATGTACATCGCTCCAATTGCAAGGGCTTTGCACATCCTCTTTTTTAGAGTAGTGTAACCTGGCTAAAAAGTAATCTCGAATTGCCACGGATTTGGGGGAGAGTCGCCAAATTGAGCAAGCGGATCTGCCGCACGCACCGTCATCACATGCGAATCCGGTGAAGGGAGTGGGCTGAAACGTGCGCTGCCCTGGTAGACAGCCTGGTTAGCATCATTCGTTAGTTCCGGGCGTGCTAAAAGCATTCCTCCACGGTCCCCTGTCCACTGTTTCCCCGTATTATCCTTGATCAGAAAAATGATACGCGGGACAAACGCAAACCCTACAGTAAAAGGTGGCCTGATCCACAAGTAATGGAGCTCAAAATGCTTCTCGTAAAACTGCAACTGGTGTAACATCAACACCGTTCCTTGTAGTTTCTGCTCTAGCTCGATATTGATGCTCCTCACAGGTTCCCTCGGCAATGCAGGCGTCCCCAGTTCAAGTTCTTGTGGGGCGGCAATCACTACTGGTGGCCGAGAGGCTAGCTCCAGCGCTTTAGGCGAGAAAGGCCCCGTATCCTGAAGAATTTCATTACACAATTTTAAGCAAGCATCGCAGATATAGGCCGCGCCTGGACCAGCCACCATGCGGCGTACCTCTGGTGGGCGGCGACCGCAGAAAGAACAGCGAGCCAGCGATCGATCGAAACTCATGTCTTTCATTATCCTCGTTGTTGGTACGTTAACTCATTTTTAAGCCGTAGCGATTACTCAGTGCGGCAATAGCGGCGCCTTGTAATCCCATACGTTCAAGTAGAGAGGCATGTGCCTCCCATTCCAATCTATCATCGAGGGGTGTAAGCACTACCGATGGATCATAATCTGTTATCTCCGGGCTCTCTGAAGATGGAGCTCCGTCCGTCCATTCGCCTGTCTCATCGATATGGGAATTATCCCAATCATTCTTCCCATATTTGCGCCGCAGTGCCAATCCGATCAAATGATCGGCAAAGTGTGGGTTTTTGGGTAAGAGCGAACCATGCATGTACGTTCCATAGGCGTTGCGATACATTGCTCCTTCTGTAGCATCTTCCGCGTTATTGCCGAACCCTTTGAGTACTTTCCCCAGGGGTTGAGCTGTACCCAGGTACGTACGACCACCATGATTCTCAAATCCAACCAGGGTGCTACCGTTCCAGCTGATGGCAATATTTCCAATACACCGCGCTACGCGTGGTCCTTTATGTATTGTCCACGCATCGAAAACTCCCAATCCTTTCATGTCAGGACCGCTGGCAGGTCGATAATAGTGTGCCAGCAACTGATAGCCGCCACAGACAGCCAGCACCGGCATGTCGTCCTCAATCGCGGCCCAGAGCCCGATACCCTTGGTCTCATGCAGATCTTGCGCTACGGGTGCCTGCTCCCTGTCCTGACCACCTCCGATGAACAACATATCGTACTCGTCAGGTGCTAAAGCATCTCCCACACCCAGGCTAACCACCCGCAGCTCAATAGCGCGTTGCCGGCAACGTTGGCGGAGCACAATGATGTTGCCGCGGTCTCCATACAGATTTAATTGATCGGGATACAGGTGCCCCAATGTAAGCGTCAGCTGTGGAGTAACACTGTCATTCAACTATCTCTTCCCTCCCAATAGTGAGGTGTCAGTCCACGCCGCTCTAGTTCGCGCTGAATTTCTAACAAGCCAGTATACGTTGGGACGACGAACAAAGTTTCACCAACAGGCGTCTGACGAACCGCACTATCCAATGCTTCGGCAATTCCGTAGTGATGCGAGATTTCTGTGAGAGGCGGTTGTTGATCCGTTCCTTCAGAAATCATCATATTCCTATTCTTTGCACGACGTTTTTTCCTGGCAGCCAGAGGTGTATCTAGCTTCATAGCTCGTAGAGGAGCTGTAGTCACCGTAATCATCTCGTCCTGCGCTACCCCCGCGTACTTCAATCGTAGCGCCAGGTCTAATGCCCGGCTGCCGGCTACGACCAGCGTTGATGTGTGATTGACTGCCTGCTCGAAATCTACATCCCAGATCCAGGAAATATCCCGTCCGTCAGCTATATTATCATTGAGAACAAATAAAACATGCCGTCGTGTTCCCTCGCTAAAAAGTGTCCGTAATACTTCATTAAACCCTGTTGGGTTTTTTGCCAGGAGCAGACGGAGGGTGCGTCCTTCAATATGTATACGTTCGCCGCGTCCAAAAATTGGCTTGAACTGTTCGATGCCCGTAACTATTGGTTCCCAGCCTATCTCCATTGCCTGGGCCACAGTGGCCGCGGCCAGGGCATTATAGACGTTATAGATACCTGGTAAAGGAATAACAATCTCCTGCTGCTGTTTGCTCGTTCCTGCCATCAACGAACTGCTGACCTGCATGCGAGTTCGATCAAACTCATCGGATTGGACCTTGACTGCTCGTACATCAGGTTGCGGACGCTGGTTTCCACAATGCGTGCAGCGATAATGACCCATATGACTGAAGAAACGTAGATCGTAGCTATATTCTCCTCCACACTTTGGACAGGTGCGTGTATCGATAACCTGGTGTCGTTCGTCTGCATGATGCTGTGCCTTTAGATCAAGCGCGGCATCGTCGATGCCAAAATAGAGTACACGTCCTCCGAACACTTCACCAAGATGAGCGGTGGTAGGATCATCGGCATTCAGGACAAGTATCGTATCGTTTGAAAGCGTTCCCAGGGCCTGCTGCCAGCGTGCCGCGACACTATCGACCTCGCCATAACGATCAAGCTGGTCGCGAAAAAGGTTGGTAAAAACCACCACGCGGGTCGGAACAGTCTGTAGTATTTGTGGTATGACGGCTTCATCCACTTCAAGAATGGAGATTGCTCGCCCCTCTCTGCGTAAATGTCCATTGGGAAGGGCTCGAATGACCAGAGAACTGGCGATCCCACCCATAAGGTTTGAACCTTCTCTGTTGCGCCACACCCGCAGACCTGCGTCACTCAAAACAGCGGCAATAAAACCACTTGTTGTCGTCTTGCCGTTCGTACCTGTGACAATGACACTCCCATGTTCCAGTTGCGTTGCCAGGTGGCCAACAATATCTGGATATACCCTTTGAGCTACCAGGCCTACAATGCTTGTACCTCCACCTAAGTGGAGCCGGCGGCTCAATGCACCCGCTGTTCTGCCCCCCATTACCGCCAACCCGGCGCGCAGCGAAGTGCCTCGTTTGGAACGAGGTAAACGGCGTTGCACCCTCGCGCCTGCAAGAGGACGTTCAGCAGGGTTTTCGGTGCGGTTCGGGTTCAAAGTACTTTTCCTCTCTCCCGAGCGTAGACCTGCGCGTCGCAGCTTTGCTGATGGCCTCCGTTTTCGCATACTGTTCCTCCAAACCAGCGCGTGTATCTTCTATTATTGCTTGCAGCATAGCATGGGAGGACAAACTGGTCAAGTTTGCTTTACCCAGGGGAATATTCCGCAACAACAAATGGTTTCGTTTCATGAGAATAGATAAATACCCTATTGACAACATAAGCTATTCTATCCATTGAGATAGCATACTCATAAATTTGAGCCTTGATCCATGCGGGGTTCTTTAATAGGGTGACCGCCAATCGGGAAGTAGAGTGAACCTACACCCACGCTCCCCTCTCTTTTTTAGAGAGGAAGAACCACATATTGGTTAAGTTGTGTGTCAAGTAAAGAATAAAAGTTCAGGTATGATTAATGACAAAGAAACTTGTAATAGTAGAGTCGCCAGCAAAAGCAAAAACCATCGAAAAATTTCTTGGGCGAGATTATGAGGTGCGGGCCTCAATGGGCCACATCATGGATTTACCCAAAAAGGGACTGGGAGTGAACACGCGCAAAGACTTTGCGCCACAATACGAAATAATTGAGAAAAAAGACAGACTTATCGACGATCTGAAGGCTGCCTCTAAACGTGCTGACGAAGTATTCCTTGCTCCAGACCCTGATCGCGAGGGCGAATTTATTGCCTGGTCTCTTAAACAAACGCTGGGATTGCAACATCCTCATCGCGCGGTCTTCAACGAAATCACCAGGAGCGCCGTGCAGGATGCTATCAATAAACCGCGTGAAATCGACGAAGACCTCTTCAACGCACAACAGGCTCGTCGCGTCCTGGACCGTCTCGTTGGCTATAAAATCAGCCCATTGCTCTGGCGACGTATCCAATCGGGAACCAGCGCTGGCCGAGTCCAATCAGTTGCCCTTCGACTCGTCTGTGACCGCGAAACCGAGATTCGCGCCTTCATTCCAGAAGAGTATTGGAGCATCACTGCAACTCTGAGCAAAAAGCGACAGCAAGAGCGTTTCGAAGCACAATTGATAACCCGCCTCAAAGATATAACAGCTTTTAATAGCCAGGAGGGCACCGCTGGAAGTGAAGAACCAGTTCCCCAGGCAGCATTAAATGGCAAGGCAGCCATCGCTGAGAAAGGACGCATTAAAATTTCCTCGAAAGAGGAAGCCGACGCCATACTGGCCGACTTAAGAGGTGCCACCTATACCGTCTTGAAAGTAGAGGAGAAAGAACAGCGCCGCCAACCAAACCCACCCTATACCACCAGTACTATGCAGCAGGAAGCGTCGGTTCGGCTCTACTTCAAGCCGAAGAGAACCATGAGTCTGGCGCAACAACTCTATGAAGGTATCGAGTTGGGCGAGCGCGGTCAACAGGGTCTTATCACCTATATGCGTACCGACTCAACGCGCGTCTCTGATGAGGCACAGGCAAAAGTTAAAAGTTACATCGCCTCGGAATACGGGCAGTCCTATGTTGGACAAGGACGTACTAGTAAGGCTAAAGCCACCACCCAGGATGCCCATGAAGCGATCCGCCCAACCGATGCCACCTTGACTCCGAAGATTGTCAAACCTTACCTCTCTGCAGAGCAGTTTAAATTGTATGACCTTATCTGGCGGCGCTTTGTCGCCAGTTTTATGACCCCTGCCGTCTTTGATACCGTCCGTGTCGATATCACGGCCGCTCAATATGTCTTCAGAGCCAACGGTTCCCGCCTCAAATTCCCTGGGTTCTATGCTGTGTGGCCCCGTGAAGAAGATGAGAAGGTGCTGCCAGCTCTGACTGCGCAAGAAGTGCTGGACTTGCATGACTTGAAGCCTGAGCAACATTTTACACAACCGCCACCGCGCTATACGGAAGCAAGCTTGATTAAAGAGCTTGAAGAACAGGGTATAGGTCGGCCCAGTACCTATGTACCCATTATCAGTACCATTCAAGATCGTGGCTACGTTGACCAGGAGCAGCGTCGTTTTATACCAACCTGGCTGGGTGCTACCGTTAACGAGGTCATGAACAAGCATTTCCCTGATATTGTTGACACCAGTTTTACAGCCGACATGGAAAAGAAACTGGATGATGTCGAGGAAGGAAGACAATCCTGGACAGAATTCCTGCGCGGCTTCTATGGTGACTTCAAGGTAAGCATGGAAAAAGCCGAAGCCGAGATGAACCGTGTACAAAAACCTGTCGAAGAAATAGATGAGCTCTGCCCCGACTGTGGCCGTAATCTCGTTATCCGTACTGGCCGCTTTGGTCGCTTCATCTCCTGCTCAGGCTTTCCTGAATGCCACTATCGCCGTTCCTTTATGAATAAGACAGGAGCTTTATGTCCCCTATGTAATGGGGATCTGGTAGAACGCAAAACAAAGCAGAAAAAACGCGTTTTCTATGGATGCAGCAATTATCCTACCTGCAGTTTTGCTATCTGGGAGCGTCCTGTTCCTGATCTCTGTCCTAAGTGCGGCGGACTGATGGTAGTTCCTCGTGTTGGCCAGGACCCCGTCTGCTATTCAGAGGTCGTCGCAGTACAGCGCACCGCCGAGGAAAAACCACGTCAGGGTGAAAAGACAACGCAGAGGGCTACGCGCAAGAAAACCATTGTGTCCAAAGCGGATAGTGAACCCGCCTCAGCGGAAACAAAGAGCAGGCGTCGAGCCACAGCGACTACAAAAA
>CATPCK010000479.1 GCA_955652655.1 uncultured Ktedonobacteraceae bacterium
AGGCGGACAAGACGGTTGCTCCTGATGGAGGCTGGCACAATCCGGCCCCAAGTGAATCCTCAGGGGCTTCCGGACCACAACCTGCTAAAGAGGAATCTTGAATCATCCCAATTCTTCTCGATTGGGCTCAGCCCCAAGAAGAGTGATAACCGGAAAAGGGATTCAGTCCAGAGGGTGTCGGGAATGCCGACACCCTCTGGACTTGTCACACTTCGTGGATATAATTGACGGCTTATAGACTGCCCTTAAACCGACAGGTAGCTTTTGCGGGAAAGCTGTTTTACTATGCTGTTAATTCTGCTATACTGGGACGTGATTTATTGCGCTCGATTGCCACGGGATATATGATTTTGCTATAGTAACAACAAACACATAATTATTAGGAAAGTTTTATGCCGAAAGATGCAGAACGATCCCAAATAGTCCTGCCGCCCAAGGCCACGGGGGAGCCGGAGCAGGGCCCTGCGCTTCACGGACCGCGACCGAGACGACGCAGGATCGGCCTCTTCCTCTCGCTGGCCCTGGTAGTTCTGGCCGCGATCGTGGTCCTGACCAGCCTGTTAATACATTTCGGTTCAACCGACCCACCTGCCCCCGGCAAGCAGCTCACAGCGCCCGCAGGACCATTAGGCTCCTTTATCAAACCGCCCTATAACCCGTCCCAGGTGAATGCTCTCACACACCTGGGTGATCGTATGACCTACAAACAGCTTGCCATTCTCTACGTCGCGCATTTGTCGCTGGACGAGAAACTGGGCCAACTGATTATGACCGAGAGCGAGCAGAATACCTATTCTGATGACCTCAACTATATGATTACGCAGTTGCATGTTGGCGGGATGATCATGTACGAATCCCACCTGCAGACCGCCAGTCAGGCCAGGGCGACAACCAGCCAGGCCCAGCAGCGTGCGAAGATCCCCCTTTTGATCTCGGTCGATGAAGAGGGCGGCGCGTACGTCAATCGCCTGGAGCATATCTACGGATCGCGGCCCGGTCCCTGGGAGATCTACCAGTCGGGGAACCTGAATTTTGATCGCCAGCAGGGAGTGAAAATGGCTCACGATCTGCTCACACTCGGACTCAATACCGATCTGGCCCCCGACGTTGACGTGATGATTGTCCCCGGCACCGACACCGTCGATCGCACCTTTGGCACCACGGCCGATTCGGTGATGAAATATGCTGGTACCAATATCGAGGCTATGCAAAGCCACGGACTGATTGCCTGCATGAAACACTATCCAGGCGGCCTTGGTGATACACCATACGATGCACACGATATTCTGCCTACCGATAGCCGTACGCGGGACCAGATCTACGCAACTGAACTCGCGCCGTATAAGACTTTTATCAACTCGCCGAATCCGCTCATGCGGCCTGGTATGATCATGTCGACCGACGTGCTGATGCCCGCCATCGACCCGAACATGCCGGCGGAACTCTCGCACAAATTCATGACAGACATCCTGCGCAACGAGTTCGGCTACGATGGCGTGGTTCTCACCGATGCTCTCTACATGGGCGGCATTTCCGCGCGGTGGAGCGAGCCCGAAGCAGCTGTGCTGGCAATCCAGGCCGGGAACGACATGATCCTGAGTCCGATGGGGAGCGCTCGCACGGTGGCTGTGATCGAGGCACTCAAAGAGGCACTCCACGATGGTCGGCTCTCTATGCAGCGCGTAAACGAGGCGGCAGCTCGCATCATCGCTCTGAAGATGCAATACCACCTCATGCCCGCTACGCTGCCACGGGATTAATATGAGAAGCTACAGTTAAACAGGAGTCTTTATGTCGATACCTACAGTACAGCCGCAGACGTCTTTGCCTCTACAGCAGCAGCCATTCAGCAATCCGGTCCATGGGGAGGGGCGGTTGCCTGAGCGCCCCAGGAGACACAAGACCTCTGGGTGGGCAAAAGCGCTGGTCCTGGTCCTACTCGCCTTCCTGGTCGCGCTCCTTGGAGGCGATATCCGGCAGATGGTGACAGGTTCAGTGACGCCCCCGCTGCAGGCATTCGCCATGACGGGCCCCTTCATCCAGAAGCCGCTCAATCCGGATCAGGTGAATAAGCTGCACCATCTCTCGGCGTACATAAGCTATAAGACCCTGGCCAGAATGTATCTCTCGCGTATGACCCTTGATCAGAAGCTGGGACAGCTCTTCATGGTACAGTATTGGGGCTACTCCTACTCAAACGACCTGGAAACGATGATCCATGATCAATATGCGGGCGGCGTAATTATGTATGGTGCGCAGATGAATACTTTTAATCAGACAAAAAACGATATTACGCATATGCAGGAGAAGGCCTGGATGCCGCTGCTGATCTCCACCGACGAGGAGGGGGGCTTTGTTGAGCGCATCATGAATATCTATGGGCATCGTCAAGGTGCTTTGGAAACATATCAAACAGGAAAGATAGAGAATGCAGCGAAGCTGGGACACAGCATCGCTCATAACTTGCAGTCACTGGGAATCAACACGGACCTCGCGCCAGATGTGGATGTGCCCGTAGTGATGGGGCCGGACCAGTATATGCGTACCTGGGGCTACACGCCGCAATCGGTGATCCAATGGGGCGGGACATATCTGCGTGCTATCCAGGGAGACGGAGAGATCGGCTGTCTCAAACACTTCCCCGGTCTTGGTGCCGCCACCACGGACGCTCATGCAGAACTACCGGTGGTCAAGCGCTCACTTGACCAGCTCTACTCAACAGAACTGGCACCTTACAATTACTTTGTGCATGCGCAGAACAAGCTGGAGAATCCAGGCATGATTATGACAACCGACGTGCTGATGCCAGCGGTCGACCCGAACATGCCGGCGGAACTCTCGCACCCCTTCGTCACCGATATCCTGCGTCACCAGCTTGGCTATAACGGCGTAGTTCTCACCGACGCACTCTACATGCTGGGTATTGCGAAGAAGTGGAACCTGCCCCAGGCCGTGGTGCTCGCGATTGAGGCAGGCAACGACATGATTCTGGGCGTGCGCGATTCCTCCGAACTAGGCTCTTCTGTCGCGGCTCTCAAGCAGGCCATTGCCGCTGGCGGACTCTCGATGGCAAGCATCAACGAGTCGGTGTCACGCATCATCGCCCTGAAGATCCAGTACCACCTCTGGCCCAGCACGCCGGAGCTTTAGAGGCTGTCTCTTCCCTGTTGATCTGTAGCAAAGTGGTTTACCCTCTCTGCGACCGTGTGTTATACTATAGCAGTGCCGCGTATCACAAACATGTAATCCCTCTCAACCCGCTTCACCCCTACTTCCACTATACTACAATACGATTGAATTACGGTACTGACAGCCAAGTTGGCTCTTAGGCAATACTGGTCATGGGGCCTCCTTATCAGGGAAATTTCATGTTCTCACCTCACAAGAAGGCTCCTTTTTCCGCTCTTTTGCTACCTACTCCCACCTCGTGGCGCAACCTGTGGATAGTGAGGACAAAACTGTGCCGCGACATCCCAGAAGTCTTCTATTTGATCCGGACACCAAGGCGTTCCAGGAGGCTACGGCTCAACTCTGCTCGGTATTTGATGGGTTTCTTCTCTGGACCATGGGAATCTGACCCTGAACTGGTCAGTAAACGGTGTGTCTTTGCATACTCCCAATACAGGACAATCTGTTCTGCCGTGTGGGCAGGATAATAGACCTCGAAGCCATCAATGGGAACCTGCCTTCGGAGCTCATCAAGCAAATTGACATCATAGCACGTATATCCATCTCCTCGTCCAGGATGGGCGATGAGACACACCGCTCCACTCCGATGAGTAGCATCAACTACAGCGGCAATGTCGTTGGTGGCCCAAAAGAACCCTGCAACCGTGATCAATGTTCCAGCAGATGGTTCTCCTGTTCCGTAGCCCTGTTTTTTTAAGAGAGCCACGAGTTCACGGGGTTGTTGCGCACTCGGTTTTGCCAGGAGGGCATCCAGTTCATGCTGATGTGGAAAGGATATGCCCATCTTGCGCAGGTTCTCACAGACCTCCCTGGTGTTCTCTCGCTGGCGGCGCGCAATATCTTGTGCCAGGTCTTGCAACTCATGCTTTTCCGGATCAAACCCATAGCAGAGCACATCGGTCAGTTCACCTCTCCACGAGGTACTCATCTCCACCGCAGCCAGTAGTCGCAGCTGTTTCTCCGCTGCAAGCTGTTGCAGCACTGCAGCGGTATCCACACGATCATGATCGGTGATAGCCACCAAACCAAACCGTTCACTCACCAGATAGTCGATCAGTTGTTCGGGAGCCCATGTGCCATCACTGGAGGTGGTATGCATTTGCAGGTCAATAGCAGCATCAGTCGCCAGGACAAGATGAGAAGTCAATGGGTTCAAGAGCGAATCCTTTCAAAGTCAGCAGATCACCATCGTTATCTGAAGATATCCATTCTCTCTATCTAACATGGATATATCAGTGATGGATAGCGTAGCCCTTGCCTGGGTGGCTTGTCAAGAGGTGCATGTCAGCCTCTCAGCATCCCTCTTCCAGCCGGGTGACAAGCCCATTCCTTACAGTTCCTCAACCTCGTTGCGCAATTCGTGGGCTGTTCAAGCACCTGAACAGGCCACAAGCCAAAACTTCGGCTCTCCTACTGCTCGCACCAATCTCCCCTCTCCCAGAAGAGGAGTCATCCTTCCTACCCTCAAATTATTATATGAGCCAACATTCGAGATGGCATCCGAAGAAGGTGTTTCCAGGAGGTCAAATCCAGTGGAATAGGCTAAATACGTCTTGAGTCGTATGCCAATACGACTTTAAGCTTACAAAAAAACTGCGTCTATGGGTTATCCTTTGCATAGTTACAGGAAAGGAGAACTCATGGACACAGAATTTGTCCTACAAACACATCATCTCAACAAACAATTCGGCTCCGTTCGAGCAGTAGATGATGTCTCCCTGGGTATAAGACACGCGGAAGTCTTTGGCTTCCTCGGCCCCAATGGAGCAGGTAAAACAACCACGATTAGTATGATCTTAGGCTTGACATATCCTACCTCTGGAGAGATTAAGGTTTTTGGTGAGCGTGTCACGCCCGAACATAACCGTGCCTTGCGTCGCGTCGGTATGATGGTGGGAGAACCTGCACTCATGCTCGCCTTCTCAGCACGCAGAAATCTCCAGGCGTTGTCTTACCTCTACCCTGATCTGCCGGCAAAACGAATCGATGAAGTTTTGGAAATGGTAGATCTGCAGGCGACGCGCAATCTTCCCGTACGCAAGTTCTCAACAGGGATGAAACAACGTCTCGGCCTGGCCCTGGCCTTGCTCAATAAGCCTGATCTTTTGATTCTGGATGAACCGACGAACGGTATGGACCCGGCGGGCATGCAAGAGATACGCATACTTTTACGCTCGCTGGCTGAGCAAGGAACCACTGTTTTTCTGAGTAGCCACCTGTTACACGAAATGGAGCAGGTCTGCGACCGAGTGGCGGTGATCCAACATGGACAGATCATAGCTCAGGGGAAGATGACAGAACTCCTTCCAAAGCACGATATCGTGCATATACGGACAGCCAACCTGGAGCAGACCGTACAAGCACTCAAGGACCTTCCAGGAGCCAAGCATATAAAGATAGATGCTTCTTCTATAGAGGTGCAAGAGGTGTCCAGTGAACAGGTACTATCTTTCCTGGTAACACGAGGACTGACACCAAAAGAAGTCTCTGTCAGTCGCCCAGACCTGGAAAGCGTGTTTCTGGAATTGACGCAGAAAACAGCATAAACGTGTTTCGAGAATGTTACAGGAGGATATCATGTTTTGGAATGTATTGCGTATGGAAAGTGACAAGATTTTTAGGCGCAGGTTGCTCTGGATTGGTCTCGTTATTGCGATTTTGCCTATGGTGATAGCATTCGTTGCTTTCTTCCATCTAAGTCAAAGTGCGTCCTTAGCGAAGTATTGGATATGGCCTGGAGGATTAACCAGCGCGCTCACATTCGCGGATGGCTTCGCTCCTGGTTACGGCTATAGTGCCTACTTGGTAGCTGTCGTAGTGGGCGTGGTGACAGCTCAGGAATATTCGTGGCGCACAATGCAGCTCTGGCTGAGCCACGGCATCCCCCGTCCACTGCTCCTGCTAGCCAAGTTTACGCTATCGCTAGTTACAGTCTTGTTGGTTATCCTGGCATTCCTTCTCGTAGGAGGCGTAACTTCTATGATTTTTGCCTACCAGCTACATGGAAGCATAGATAGCAGTCACTTTGATATCGTCCAAGTGTTTTTGAGCTACCTGCGTACCTGCTATGGTATACTACCTTACGTCGGGCTAACCTTTTTGCTTGTCGTAGTGAGTCGTTCAGCGGCGGTCGCTGTAACCGGAAGCATATTGTTCATGTTAGCGGTAGAACTTCCTCTCACCGCGCTTCTTCCTTTGCTCGGTGCGAACTATGCTCACATTGCACAGTATCTTCCTGCTGGTCTTGCCCAGGCGATGAATGATCAGAACTATAGTGCCGCTCATCTCACTATGCCAGCGTTCATCTCGGCCGGTCATCCCAGTCCTACTATTGCAGCCATCTGTATTGCGGTCTATACACTCGTTCTGTTCGGCATCTCGTTGTGGGTGTTTCGACGCCAGAACTTGACGAACTAACCAGCATTTTCGTAGGTGTGGTGGTGCGG
>CATPCK010000480.1 GCA_955652655.1 uncultured Ktedonobacteraceae bacterium
AATGCCCAATGAGATATGCCATGAGGCATTCAAGACAGTAAACCACATCAGATCGATGTTTGGAAGTGCAGTGAAATGGAACAGGAAAGGATACATGATGCGGTTAATCACATCAACTGAGGATGCATGCAGGACTGTATTCAAAAAGAGTTTTTGCATGAATCTTCGAACAGGTCAGGCATTTTCCCCAGCTTTCCATCACTGTATTGTGTGTTCATTCCACACAAATTGAGTCTTGACAGGCATTTACAGGTGGGGTATATTAGTGTAAGAAGTACACTAAGTGAGCCAATTGGTAGAAGAAGGCGCGTGTGAAGTGTATCTATGTTTCTAAGTATAACATATTTTCTTTCAAGTATGGTAGGGGAAGAACGGTAGCCGGGAAATGCTACCTGGCAAGGTAATGTTTTTGGAAAGAGGCTGGCAGAAGTAATGGAACAGACGGAAGAGCAGAGTGAATCAACGAATAAAGGGCGGGAGAAGATACAACAGACGGCAGAAGCGAAGGTGCATCATTACGATGCCAGTAAATATGAACTACCTTCGGTGACGGTGGACGTGATTATGATGAGCCTGCGGCGGCGAGACTTGCAGGTATTGCTGATTAAGCGCCGTTCCTGGCCGTATGAAGGGATGTGGGCGATCCCGGGCGGTTTTGTAAATATAGATGAATCTTTGGAGACGGCCGCCAAACGCGAACTGCAAGAGGAGACGGGTGTCCAGGATGTCTACCTGGAGCAGTTGTATACGTTTGGCGATCCAGGACGTGATCCGCGAACCCGTGTGATTACCGTTGTATACTTCGCACTGTTGGACTCAGAAAGGCTGCAGGTCAGGGCCGCCGACGATGCCGCCGATGTGGGTTGGTTTTCAGTATATGATCTGCCTCCGCTCGCCTTTGACCATGAGAAGATCCTGCACTACTCGCTGGAACGCCTGCGAGGGAAACTGGACTACACAACGATTGCCTTCAGCCTGTTACCTGATCAATTCACGCTGCGAGAATTGCAGCGCGTCTATGAGATAATTCTACACAAGCGCCTGGACAAACGGAATTTTCGTAAGAAGATACTCTCGACGGGTATCCTGGAAGATACAGGCGCAAAGAAGATGGAGGGGACGCACCGCCCCGCCCGCCTCTATCGCTTTAATCCCGCGGCAGAGGCGAAATTATAGGGTGCCTGTGGTAGGCAGTGTAAACGAAAACGTCGAACCTTCTCCCTTTACTCCGCTGCTCTCGACCTTGATAGTGCCATGCATAGCTTCCACCAATTGGCGCGTAATAGCGAGGCCGAGTCCGCTGCCGCGGGTGGTGCCATGCATATCGCGCTCCAGGCGGACAAAGCGTTCGAAAATTTCCTCCTGTTTATCGGGAGGAACGCCAAAACCATGATCGATGACATTGACGCGTACCATGGATGGTTCCCACTCCTCGATGGCCGTATGTATGCAGATGGGAGTTTGCCGTGGTGAGTAACGCAGGGCATTAGCAAAGAGATTGCGAAGAACCTGCTTCAGGCGCGTCTCATCGGCCCAGACGACGATAGACGCTGGAATATTAACGGTAACCTGGCGCTGCTCCTGGAGAATGATTGGTTCAAACAGATCGATAACGGCTGTGCAGACCTCTTTGAGTGCAAGCGATGTACTGTTCAGCGAGGCGGCCTCGAACTGGACGCGGCTGGCATCCATGATGTTGGCCTGGAGGAGTACCAGTTCATCGCAGGCACGGCGCGCTTTATTGAGAAATTCCCCGCGCGTTTTCGCGTCGACATGCTCCATTTCGCCCAGCAGTTCTAGATAGCCCTGCACAATGGTCAGTGGTGTACGCAATTCATGGCTGGCGGTGGTCAAGAAAGCGTCTTTGAGATGATCGAGCTCACTCATTTTCGCGTACGCCTGGCGCAATTCAGTGTACATACGAGCGTTCTCGCGCGCAGCGGCTGTCTGCTCGTTCAGGTTACTCAGCAAGCGTGGATAGGCCGAGCCAACCAGGCCGATAACCAGCGAGAGAACTGTACAGATGCCGACGTCGACTGTCCAGGCGGAGTTGGAAATGAGATTGGTATCCCAGGAGGAAGTGAGGGTTGCCCATATACCAAGTATGCTTGCTGCTGTGCCCACCATGCAACAGAGGTACAATATCCAGGTGGGGGCAATGAGTTGTTCGAGTCTTTTAGCAAGGAGCGAGCGGAAGCGGTATAAGAGAACAGGAAGATCGAGGAAGAGGAAGAGCATAGAGATGCTCCAGATAACGCTGGTGGTTGCCTGAGAGACGTTATAGACCTGGGCAGAAAAGGTAGCGCCTTCGCCTAAATAGAGGAGCGGCCCCAGGAAGTAAGTGAAGAGCGCGATAGCAAAGGCAAGCGCTGTCTGTACCAGAATTGCCTGAGCGGGTGCGTGATGTCGATTTACCTCCGCGAAGTTCGTTGGGAGGCGGTGATCGAGCGCCGAGACAAATAAAATACGGGCGAAGGTGACATTATATATGACAGAGACCAGCGCAAAGAAGGCCATAAAGGTGAGAGATACCGCGATAGCCACGGGAGCCCCAAAAACGAGGCCTACTGCTGTGAGAGTCGAATAGGACGTGCTTGCATCACTTTGTGGTACGACAACCATGATGCCAAATGTGCCGAAAATATAGGCAAGCATTACGATGAGTGCGCCCCAACGGAGGAAGAGGTTAGAGGCATCGGGCCGTTTCGTTTCGGCCGCCATATTCAGCGGTACTTCAACACCGAGCAAAGCCAGGACGATCACGCCGTATAAGACAATGTGAGGGGTACCAAAACTCGCTTGATTGATAGTAAGAGGAACCTGAGAATGATGGCCGCCGGCTAACCATACCACGCCAGCAAGGCCAACCGTGAAAATGCCGAGGATGTAGAGAGCAATCACCACTTTGGCTATCCTCATGATCTGGCGAAGGGAAAATGTAGAAAGCCATCCCCCCATGAGAATCACACCCAGCACGATGATGCCCTGTTGCCATGGAGCTAACAGCCAGTTCGCGTTGGAGCCAGCAAGTTGTGCCCCAATGCCCTGGATCAAGGTAATGATGGTATCGGCTGCCGCAAGCAAGACCAGGACGCCGGGGAACCATGCACAAAATGCGGCGAGGAAGCCCCATAGTGGTCCCAATGCGCGGTGTGTCCAGACGTAAATGGCGCCATCGACCGGTAGAAAGCGATTGAGTTGCCCGCAGACTATTGCTCCTGGAACGAGGAAGGTTATGGTGCCAATGGCCCAGTAGAGATAGGTAGCAACCCCGGCCCCCTGTGTTGCCTGTACAACTGAGGTATTGGGTATGAAGAGGACAATGGCGATGAAGATGACGAGCATATCTACTCGTGAAAGGGTACGTGGTAGCAATTCACCTGTACGTTGTTCAGAACGTAACGGCTCTCCTATGACGTTCTGTAGGACAGTCGGCGTGTACTGACTTTCAAGCTTCTGCATGCCGTGTCTCACCTTAATACTATAGATATCCGGCAGGGAAATTTGTGGATCATGTAGCTGTAGTATACCAGTTCCGTGCAAGAAGGTAAATATGTGACCTTGCTTCCTTGCTTATGATTTATCGCGGAACTTCCAGCAGGTCCAGCAGTTCTGTGAGCGAGTGGACGAGCAGGCAATCGACATTACTTTCAGCTAAATGCCTGCCCCTGTCAAGCAAGACGGGGGTAATGCCTACCGAGCGGGCGCCCAGTACGTCGTGTATATAGGAGTCTCCTATGTGCAGGGTGTAGTCGGCGATGCTGTTAGCTCGTTGTAATGCCAGCTCGTAGAGCATGGGCGATGGTTTGGCATGACGAGTCACGGCGGAGATGAGCAAGCAATCAAAGTAAGGGGTGAGGTGTAACTGCCGGAGAATAGGGCCCAGTGAGATGCCCCAATCGGAGATGACGCCGAGCGTATAGTCACCGCGACTGCGCAGCGCTTCCAGGGTTGGCAATACATCGGGATAGAGCTGCCAGCTGGTATGCTTGTCAAATTCTTCGTTGATGCCCAGCGCGAGTTGGTAGAGCCGGTGTTCATCGTGTTCTTCGATAAAAGGGCGGAGCAGGTTCATGTAGTAGCCAATCCAAAACTCTGAAATGGCCTCCTCGCTGCCCCAGGTATGGCGGTTGAGGCGCATATGGCGCAGGTAATAGTCCTGGGCCTCGGTCATGCGCTGTTTCACTTCGTCAAAGTGGATGTGTAGATTGAGCCGCTGGCAGACCTGCTGGCAGATTTCAGGTGTCGATGGGTTGGGGCGTATGAGGGTAAATCCAGCATCAAAAAAGACGGTGCGAATAGATTGTGGCTGTTCGAAAGGCATGATCACCTCTATTTCACTGTAAGTCATCCCGAAATGTACCGCTAGGCGTGAGAAGAGGCTTCATTCCGTAGGGG
>CATPCK010000481.1 GCA_955652655.1 uncultured Ktedonobacteraceae bacterium
ACAGCCGGAATGTGATACTCGCGGGCCACAATGGAACTGTGGCTGAGTGGACCGCCCACATCGGTAACTACCCCCGCGGCAAGGGCAAAGAGTGGCGTCCAGGCGGGCGTCGTGATCCTTGCCACCAGGATATCACCCTGTCGCATCTGATCGAACTCTTCAGGACCGTGCATGACCCGTGCCGAGCCAGTAACACGCCCGGGGCTGGCAGCGATTCCTTTCAGCACATCGCCCTCGGGCTGGTCGGTGCGAGCTGGCATCATACTGCTGAAGTCAATCCCCAAAAAGCGGGCTCCACCTTTGAGCGGCAAGGCCACTGGCGGCGTGAGAGCGCGTTCGCTCTCCCAGATCGCGCGCCGCTCGGCCACGGCTGTATGATAGTCCGCTAGTGGTTGTCCCGCGTCCAGTGCGGTTGTGACCCCCTGCAATTCGTCCAGCGTCAGCCAGAACACATCGTCTGGCGTGTCGATCACGCTCGCCTCGGTCAGGCGCCGCCCGACCTCGCGCAGCATGCGGCGCAGTACTGGCCAGCCCAGGCCCGCATCCGCCAGCGCGTCTTCGCGCAAGGGAGCGAAACGCTGAGCCCACCCCACCAGCCGCCGGAACAGCGACAGGCGCATTCCGTGCAATCGCGTGAGCATCGCCTGTACTGCTTGCTCGCGTGCTGCCGCCGTTGCTTCCTGGCGCGCATGGGGATCGGGTGCCTCGCCGCTCAGGAAGAATTTGAGGGTCTCCAGCAATGACGCCGGGTCATCAGTGGGCACGGCCTTGGCGAAGTCGAGATCGTAGATCGCATCTCCGAATCTTGCCATGTGAGCCTCAAAACGTTGTCGGAACCCCGACCACGTCTCTTCATCTACACCCGCCATCTGCTCTGCCTGATATGCGGCGGCAATCTCGACGCTCGACATGTTCGCCAGCGCGGTGGCCAGTTCTGGCTGTCCGCGTACCCATTGCGCCAGGTCATACAGCGATTTCTCGGCCTGTATCGGTGCGCTGTCAAAGCCCAGCACAAATGTCAGAGCAGAGGGAGCATCGCGGTCCTTGAGGAGTTTGTTGTACACCAGGGTAAAGAGCGACTCGCTCATATACGCTGCCGGTAAGATGCCGCCCTGGACGGAAAGATAGTACTGAGCTGCTTCTTCAGTGATGGCGCGTGCCCCACCCAGCAGGCCTGCTGCTGACGTGGTCGCCAGGTCCCTTGTTTGCCAATAGTTGACAACCGCTGCATACCTAGAACGGGCCTTCTGCCAGCGTTGCTCTGAGGTGCGCAACAGGGGCAGGAAGACAGCAAGGATTCGTGGCACGGCGAGCATCATCTTTGCCGTCTGCACAGGCGTGAAGCTCATGTTATAGTAGCCATACCCGTTGATGGTGATCAGTAGCTCATCAGGAAACACGTTTGCTAGTCCTACGCTCTCCATGGTCCCCGCTGTAGCCCTGGTCCACGCAGGGAGTCCGAGCGTGGCGAACAGTGGCGAAAGCGGATCAGGCAGCAGTTCCAGCACGCTTCCACGCATGTAGTGCCCTTTGGGGTTGGGAAGTTTCCACTCTGTTGCTGGTGTCACTTGAAGCGCGGCTGCAGGTTCGGGCAAGGCGGTGATCGGGCGGGCCTGAACGACAGAGACACGACCATCGTGGAGCGCCCACTCGATATCCATTGGCTGGCCATAGAGGTCCTCAATCCGCGCACCGATGCGGGCAAGTTCAGCAGCTTGTGCCGCGCTGAGTACCGCCCGGCTGCGCCGATCTGCTGGCACCGGTTCCTCGTGCGTGCCGATCTGGGTACGCACTGTCATCACGTCCTTCTCACTGATGTTCTGTTCAGTAATCGTCCCGCTTGCCCTGTCAACCATGACCGTATCGGGCGTGACCTGCCCACCGACAATGGCCTCACCCAACCCCCAGGCAGCGTTGATCATCACCTGGTCGCGTGTCCCTGTCAGTGGATTCGCCGTGAAAAGGATGCCTGCCGCATCGGCGACCACCAGTTCCTGTACAACCACCGCCAGGCTCACATCCTGCGGCGCGATGCCATGGCGTGCGCGGTAGTCAATCGCCCGCGCTGTCCAGAGCGAAGCCCAGCAGCGTTTGACCGCCTCCAGCACCATCGCTTCGCCGTGCATGTTGAGATACGTCTCCTGCTGACCGGCAAACGACATCTCAGGCAGGTCTTCAGCGGTGGCGGAGGAACGCACTGCGACGGGCACGTCATCCCCGCCAAGTTCAGCATACGCCCTGCGAATCGCCCCGGCAATATCATCCGGCATCACACCATTCGCAAAAAGCTTTCCTATCTGCCTTGATGCCTCTTCGAGCGCAGCAGGATGATCGGCAGTGACAGCGGAGATCCCGGAGACAGCCGCCAGAATCTGCTCTTGCAGCCCATTCTCCGTCACAAAGCGGCGATAGGCTGCCGTGGTGATGTGAAAACCAGGGGGCACAGGCAAGCCGGCCGCTGCCATGCGTGCCAACGAAGCACCTTTTCCTCCCACCTCCTCCAGTGTGGCAGAGGCATCATCCAGTGCTAAAACGAGAGGGATATCTTGTTCAATTTTCACTTCGAACCCTCCTGTCCCTACCGGGGCCGTTGATCTTCCGCCTGAAAAGTTATGGCAATATCAAATAGCAATATGTTATAACGTGACTATAGTATATTCTTATGTTGCTGTCAAGCATTTCAATGATTGTACCCACTTGCCACATACGTTATAATCTTCCCATAACGAAAAGCAACCACAATGACTGTGGGCTGTTCCATTGACGGATCGAAAGGAACCGTACCACGTCATGCGTATCATCGAAAACGAAACACTTACAGCAACCTCTGACGCCCATCAAGCTGTTACCATAGCGGACATCTGGGAGGCTCATAAACTGCTCAAACCGCGTCTCCATCACACTCCCCTGGAGCCATCGCGCACCTTGCAGGATCTGACGGGCGCCCATATCTACTTGAAGGCCGAGCATATGCAGCGCTCAGGCTCATTCAAGGTGCGTGGCGCGAGCTACAAACTCTCACGCCTGCCTGAACAGGAGTATCACCGTGGAGTGATCGCCGCCTCGGCGGGCAACCACGCGCAGGGCGTTGCCATCGCCGCCGCCAACTACAATATCCCCTGTACAATCGTCATGCCGGAAACTGCGCCGCTCGCCAAAGTCACAGCCACGCAGGGGTACGGCGCCAATGTGGTGCTCCACGGCTTTACCTACGATGACGCCTATCAACACTGTCTTGATTTACAATTGGAGACCGGAGCCACCTTTATTCACGCCTTTGATGATCCAGATGTTGTCGCCGGGCAGGGGACACTTGGCCTGGAGATGTTGAGCGACTTGCCCGATGCGGATGCGATCGTTGTTCCTATCGGTGGTGGAGGGCTTATCGCCGGCATTGCTATCGCCGCACGCGCCCTGCGGCCCGATATCACTATCATTGGTGTGCAAGCCGCGGGAGCCGCTAGCTGCCGCAAATCGCTCGACGCTGGCGAATTGCGCGCGCTGCCGGCAATTACCACCATTGCCGATGGTATCGCGGTGAAGCGACCAGGAACGCTGACGTTCTCTATTATTCAGCGTTTAGTTGATGAAGTCGTTGTTGTCAACGACGAAGACATTATTAGCGCCGTGTTGCTGCTCATGGAACGCAACAAGATGCTCGTCGAGGGAGCGGGCGCCGCCGGTGTTGCCGCGCTGTTGAGTGGAATAATCAAGCTAAAAGGCAAAAAAGTGCTCGTGCCTTTGACGGGTGGCAACATCGATATTAATCTCGTGAGTCGCTTTATCGAGCACGGCCTCGCAGCCGCCGGGCGCTACTTCGTCATACATACGCGCCTGACGGATCGCCCAGGAGAATTGATGCGCTTGCTAGAAATCATCTCGGATATGCGTATCAACGTCATAGATGTACGCCACCAGCGTATCTCCAGCCGCCTACCCATTATGCAGCGCGAAGAAACACTCACGCTTGAGACGCGGGACCGGGCGCAGTGCGAGCAGCTGCTCCAGCGCCTGCGCGAAGCAGGATATATTGTGGAAGAAGCGCAGGTGCTAGAATAGCGCATACCCCACAAAAAAATGTTCGAAGAGCGCAGCGATAATGAGTTCAAAGGCGTAAAAATATCTACAGGAGGAAAATGGCTATGACAAACCAGCAACATATAGATCTACTGCGGCAAGGAGTGAATGCCTGGAATGCCTGGAGGCAGGGAAATCCAGGTGAAGTGCCAGACTTGAACGAAACCGATCTCCGTGCTGTGAATCTGAGCGGAGCCAATTTGAGTAGAGTCAACCTGAGTGGCAGCAGCCTGAGCGGAGCTACACTGAATAAAGCTGACCTTAGCTGGTCCAGCCTCGTGGGAGCCGATTTGAGCAAGGCCAACCTGAGGGAAGCCAACTTAAGCGGGGCCGATCTCAGCGCCGCTAACCTGACGCTTGCCGACCTTGGCAAGGCCAACCTGAGCAATGCAGTCCTCATTGATACCAACTTGATTGAAGCAGACCTGAGCGAAGCGAACCTGACCGGTGCTGATCTCACCGGCGCCTTTCTCAGGCAGGCCAATCTCAGAGGAGCCCTCATCACGCAAGAGCAACTCGACAAGGCCAAATCACCTGATGACATTCCTTGAGAGCCTATGATTGAGAAATGCACCCACTATCAGGCTGTTTCGTCGATCGATGAAGTAAGCTCTTCAATCACTTCGATATCAGCTTCACTCAGGGCTACCTGCGTGTCAAGCTTTCTTTCCGTGACTTCTACCAGGACCAGAGCATCATAGCCGCCCTGGTCGCTTCGACCGCTGATCGTCTGAAACTGTATCACTCGTACAACGGTATACCCCGGGTCACCAGGTACTTCTTTGCCAATGAGACCATTGGCCCATACCGCAATCTCGCTGACCGTTACCGCATGCTCATAAGCGAGTAGACGTGTCTCCATGAAGTTTCCTTTACTCTTGTTCTTGTTGGTTTGGGTCTTCCTCTCTATCTACAGCTGGTTGCTTAATGGTTGGGACAACTTCTTTGTGGGTGGTTTTTCTGGCTCTCTCAGGTAGAAAGTCGTATTTCCACAAGCCGTACAGATGCATGTCCAAAAAGGGCGGGTTGGGTCAAACTTGGAATTTTGGGCATATGAAACGATCGCAGGGCCGGCATTATAGAGCATGCGGTCTCCACCGCATTCTGGACACGTTTTCGAAATTGTATGTTGAGCTGTAGGGATTGATGCTTGAGTGTTCATATCATATTCCTTTCTTTATTCATAACATTGCTTTTTAACACATCACATATATTTCCTTTTGACACGAATAAGGAGGTGTTTAAGTGACAATTAAAGTGTGGATGGGTAGTTCAAGGGTCCATGGCAGCGCCAT